>JBBITV010000555.1:0-2025 GCA_037440585.1 Chloroflexota bacterium | reverse complement strand
GATCGCTGGCCAACTCCAGCCGTTCGCCCGGCTCCAGCCCACCCACGGCGACCTGGCCGTTGCCGTCCTCGACCGCGCCTACCAGACCCTCAGCACCCAGTATGACCGCCGCAATGGCGGCTTTGGCGGCGCACCCAAGTTCCCCCAGCCGATGACCCTGGAGTTCCTGTTGCGCACGTATCATCGAACCGGCGACCAGGATGCTCTGGGCATGGTCGAGCAGACCCTCAAGACGATGGCCGAGGGCGGAATGTACGACCAGCTTGGCGGTGGCTTCCATCGCTACTCGGTGGACGCGCGCTGGCTGGTGCCGCACTTCGAGAAAATGCTGTATGACAATGCCCTGCTGTCGCGGGTCTACCTGCACGCTTACCAGGTGACCGGGCAGCCCTTTTTCCGGCGGATCGTCGAGGAAACGTTGGATTACGTCCTGGGCGAGATGACCTCGCCCGAGGGCGGTTTCTATGCCACCCAGGACGCTGACAGCGAAGGGGAAGAGGGCAAGTTCTACGTGTGGACGCCCGATGAGGTGCGCGCCGTCCTGGGTGACGAGGACGCCCGTCTCTTCAATCGATATTTTGACATAACTCTCGAAGGTAATTTTGAGAGCAAGAATATCCTCCACATCACCCGCGACCTGGAAGTGGCTGCCCGCGAGTTCGGAATGCCCGTCGAAAGGCTGCGGGCGGTGATCGAGGGAGGCAGACGCAAGCTGTATGAGGCACGCGCCAGGCGGGTGTGGCCCGGACGGGACGAGAAAATCCTGACCGCCTGGAACGGCCTGATGCTGCGCAGCTTTGCCGAAGCAGGCCGGGTGCTGGACCGCGCGGATTACCTGGACGCAGCCCGGCGCAACGCCGACTTCCTGCTCCGTCACCTGCGCCGGGACGGATTGCTGTTGCGCACCTACAAGGACGGCCAGGCTAAGCTCAACGCCTACCTGGAGGACTACGCCAACCTGGCCGATGGCCTATTAGCTCTGTACGAGACGACCTTCGACTTGCGCTGGTTCGAGGAAGCGCGGACCCTGGCCGACACCCTCGTCGCCGGATTCTGGGACGACAGCCAGGGTGGTTTCTTCACCACGGGGCGGAGCCATGAGGCGCTCATCACCCGGCCCAAGGATTTCTACGATAATGCTACCCCGTCCGGCAACTCTGTGGCGGCCGATGTCCTGCTGCGCCTGGCCGTGCTCACCGGCGAGCCGGACTACCAGCGTTACGCCGCCATCATCTTCCAACTGCTGCGCGAATTCATGGCCCGCGCCCCGAGCGCTTTCGGCCACCTGTTAAGTGCCCTCGACTTCTACCTGTGCACACCCAAAGAGATCGCCCTGATTGGCGACCCAGAGAGGGAGGACATGCGCACCCTGCTGAGTGTCGTCTACGGTCGCTTTCTGCCCAACAAGGTCGTCGCCCTGCGCCGCCCGGACGACGTGCGCCCTGCGAAGGTGATCCCGCTCCTGGTTGACCGCCCCTCTTTGGATAACCGTGCTACCGCCTACGTGTGCGAGCATTACACGTGCCAGATGCCCACGGCTGACCCGGAGGAGCTGGCGCGGCAGCTCGGGTAGACTCGAACACCTCGCATCCGCGTAAGATAACTCAAGCTCCGCGTAGTATAGCAGAAGATAGGGGCATGTCCGATTTTACCCGGATTCTGGTGCTCGAAGGGCCTCTGAGCCAGGGCGTGGCGGATGTTTTGTCCGGAGAGGGCTGGCTGGTCAGCCGTACTACGGATGTCTCCCAGGTGCTATCTGAAATCGAAGATGGCGTTGAGCTGGTCATCCTGGATGCCCTGGCGCCGGGCGTGAACCTGCAAGCTGTCCGGCAACTGGAGCAGCACGTTCATGCGCCAGTGCTGGTCATCATGCCCAGGCTGGAGACCGGCGCTGAGGTAGTCGCCCTCAGGGCGCCAGTCAGCCGGGACACGTTGTTGGAGCAGGTACGGCAACTGCTGATCAGAGCGGAACCTGATATCGTTCAGGTTGGGGATCTGGTGATCGACCTCGGAGCCCATCGAGTG
>JBBITV010000554.1:0-2044 GCA_037440585.1 Chloroflexota bacterium | reverse complement strand
CGCACGCCATCCCAAGGCCATGTTCCGCAAAGAAATCACCGTCGAGCAGGCCCTGAACGCGCCGATGATCACCTACCCCCTCGGCCTCTACGACTGCTGCCCGACGACGGATGGCGCGGCCGCGGCCATTCTCTGCCGCGCCGACCTGGCGCCCAGGCTGAGCGACCATTACATCCTTATCGAGGCGATCGAGCTAGTCAGCGTCACGGGCGAGCGTTATTTCCGGCGCGCCGAGTCGCTCATCGGCTTCGAGGCGACCCAGCTCGCCGCGCAGCGCGCCTACGCGGCCGCGGGCATCAGCGATCCGATCAACGAGCTGGACCTGGCCGAGGTGCACGACTGTTTCACCATCACTGAGATTCTGAATTACGAGGACCTGGGCTTCTGCAAGAAGGGCGAGGGCGCCCACTTCATTCGTGAAGGCCGTTCGAGCCTGGAAGGCGACCTGCCGGTTAACCCGAGCGGCGGCCTCAAGTGCTTCGGCCACCCCATCGGGGCGACGGGCGTCCGCATGACTTACATCATCTACGAACAGTTGCTCAACCGTGCTGGCGCGACCCAAATTCCGGACGCACGGCGCGGCCTGGTGCATAACCTGGGCGGGCCGGGGTCGGTGTGCGCGGTTGGGATTTACCATACTGCGTGAGCCTTCAGCAGAAGTCTTAGTTGTTCTCCGGCTCCACACCCAGAGCGCGCAGTTGATCCGCCAGGCGTTGGGCGCGCTGGCGTTCCTGCTCAGCGCGCTGACGTTCCTGCTCAGCGCGCTGTTCGGACTGGACGGCACGTTGTTCAGCCAGCGCCCGGTGTGCCTCCAGCTCTTCGTAAGTCAAGAAACGCTGTCCGTCCGGTCGATACACCGTAAGCTGACCGCCCTCCAGCTCAAACCGCACCCCCAACCGTGGACTCACCCAACCAGGCATGGTTTCGATAGGAACCAGGTGCGCGTGCTCTCGCTGCCACCCCTCCAACTCACCGGTGTCGGGATCATAGATGTAATATTCCTCTACCCCGTACCGGTCATAGAACTTCAGCTTGCGGTTCATCTCCATGACCGTGTTCCCGGGTGAGAGCACTTCAAACACCACTTGCGGCGCAATGCCGTCTTCCAGCCACTGCATATATGAATCTCGGTCGCCTTTGGGCCGCCCGAAGACCACCATCACGTCCGGCGCATGGCGAATCTCAGGGTGACCTTCCTTTGGGTACCAGAACAGATCCCCGGCCACGAATACATTCGGATTGTCCCGGAATAGCGCCTCGATCCCGCCTTCCAGAGTGACGATCCAGCGAAATTGCCTGGTGTTGTCGGCCATGGGCTGCCCATCGCTTTCCGGGTAGGTTACCCGTGTTTCCAAAACAGGTGTCTTAGCGATCATCGTCTGTCATCACTCCTGAGTCACAATACCCTGCCAACCGGATCCGTAGTGACTAGAAGTATAGCATATCTTTCCCCTTCACTCAAGGCAAGCCACATCACGCGGCCGGCAGTCCAAAATGCTCCTGACTGGTAACTACTACTACTTTCTCAACCCTCCGAATAGACGAACCAGGAGCCAGGTCATCAGGCCGACGGTGACCATGACGGACAGTCGCATCAGGGTGTGCTGAAGCGCCGGGTCAGCCGGCCGGATCGCGGCGGGCAGCCCGGGCCAACCTGCCAGGTAGCCCCACAGCCAGGCGGCTAGCTCGTCGGTCACGAGCTGGCCGGCGGCCAGCGCCAAACCCAGCACCGCCACCAGGGTATTCAATCGTCGCTCGTACCCGACATCCAGGATGTCCACCTGGGTACGCAGGACGTCCACGGCCCGGGCGGCCCGTTCCGCCAGGTTTTGCGCCTCCGACGCGTCCGTTTCGATCTGCGCGACGAAGAGCCTGGAGCGGCGGGTCAACTCAGCTACGTTCTCCTCGACATCCTCTGGGGCTGGCCTGGAGCCGGCCAAAGCCAGGGCCATGGCCCGGTGGGTAGCCTCTTCCAGGTTCCGCAGGTCACGCCGGGCATCTTGGGCACAGCGATCGGCGGCACTGAGGGCCTCCAGCAGACTGT
>JBBITV010000553.1:0-2070 GCA_037440585.1 Chloroflexota bacterium | reverse complement strand
AACACAGTCCCGGACCAGGTCGAATCGGCGCTGCGGCCCATAGCAAAGACGGCGCTGATTTGCATCTTGTCCTCAGGATCGTAGTAGGCTTCCTCAATGATGTTGTGTACTTCTTCGTCGCCGAAATAAGCCATCGACTCTATAGCACGCCGTCGCACCTCCACGTCCTCACGGGGATCGCGAATGACGCGCAACAGGGCCTTACGCAGGAATTGGGATTGGCCCTCGCTCAGGTCCCCCATTTCTGCCAGCAGCACGTATTTGCCTAGCGCCGCCGCTGCTCGCGAGCGCACGAGTTCAGATAGGTCATCCTCCATCATGTGTACCAGTGGTGCGATCAGCGCCCGATCCTCGTCTTCCCACAAGCCGTCGATGGCGGTGGCGCGCACTTCGACGTCGTCATCCTCCAGGCAAAAACGAAAAATAGGGCGGAAGTCCACCTGAAAGCTGGCTTCAGCCAGTTCGCTCATCGCCCGAACGATCTGTCGCCGGCGCTCGACGTTGATTACTGGCCAGCACCGGGCAAAGGCGGCCATTTGCGCGCGACTTGCTCCTGACAGGCCATGCAGCCGGGAGGTAGTCACCGCCTGGGCCGGGTCGGCGATTTCGCCGAGTATTTGTTCAAAAGAAGCTAACATCGCTTGAGAGTTCCCTACATTCTGCTCCTTGATGCATCTCGACTCAGCAGTCGCAGCAGAATTATAGTGCGTTCGTTGGTTTGGTGCAAGTACCTTAACGTGATGCGTGATGCGTGTGGAGGTATATGAGTACACAGGTACACAGGTAGACAAGTAGGCAGGTGGGCAGGTACGACAGGGCGACCTGTATACCTGTGTACCTGTCTCCCTGTCTTACGCATCACGTACCAGGCTTGCCGGTCCCCCTGGCGCATTGATCAAAACGTCTGCTACCGCCGCCATCGCACGCAGCCGCGCTTCGACTGCTGGTGCGTCCGCTGCTGTGCAGATAAGGTGGACGTTTGGCCCGGCGTCCAGGGTGAAGTACACCGGCAGGCCTTCCCTGCGCCAGGCCGGGACTGCTTGCATCAACTCCAGGGTGGCTGGCAACCAGTAAAAAATGGGTGGGCGGGAGGTCAGGGCGATAACGTGCAGGGAGATCGCCTCTTCTTCGATGAGCGGCCCGAGTGTCTCCAGGTCGCGTTCCAGGATGGCCTGCCTGACTCGGGCGTGGCGATCGGGGAGCAGAGCGAGGCGTGTTGGAAAGTAGGGGCTCGTCAGTGCCGCCGCGTGGCCGTCCGTCGAGCCGACCTGCTTTGGCGCGTGGCTGACAACGGCGACGACGTCGCGCAGGTCCCAATGGTCCGGCGGGGCGATGGAATACGCATACGACGTCTCGTGTGACTCGCCAGCGGTCCATTCAACGAACCCGCCTGGCACTGAGCGGGCCGCCGAGCCCGAGCCCAACCGCGCCAGGGCTGAAAGCTCGCGTTCACCCAGGCTGAGACCGGCCGCCGCTGTCGCGGCCAGGCTCAACGCGGCGAACGCCGACGCCGAGGAGGCGATGCCGGTGCCCATTGGAAAACTGTTGTGGGATCTGACGCAGGCACGGGTGGAGATCCCGGCTAACGCACGGACGCGGTCGAGATGGGCAACGACTCGCGCCCGCGCCGGCCCGTGCTGTTCCACCCCTACGATTTCGACCCGGTCGTCTGGCAATTGGTTGTCGAAGTGTACGGTGGTCGTCGTCGTGGCGGCGGAGAGGTTCATGGAGAGGGAGCTGTTGCAGGGAAGACGCAGGCCTGCATCACGATTGCCCCAGTACTTAACAAAAGCGATATTGGCATGTGCAACAGCCGTCGCTTTGCCGTCAGACATCTGGCGTGATTCACCCCTTGATCGTTCTGCACTGGCAGTATACCACGGACGGGTAGTAAGTCAAGGGGTGGATGCCGGTTACTCCTCAGGCGGCAGCAGTCGATATCCCACACCCCAGTCAGTCAGGATGTATTCTGGATTGGACGGATCGGGCTCGATTTTCTTGCGCAGGTATCGAATCTAGAGCTTGAGGTAGCCCGTCTTGTCAACGTAGCGATTCCACCAAACCTCAGCT
>JBBITV010000552.1:0-2073 GCA_037440585.1 Chloroflexota bacterium | reverse complement strand
AACCGCAAGGCGTGTGAGGCTGTATGTGAGATGCTGAGCCGGGAGGCCGCTGCGCTGTTCGGGGTGCGCTTTGACCACGTGTCGCTGGCCGTCGAAGAGCATAGAGACCTGTCCAGAGCGCCGGATCAGGTCACGCCGGACACGCCCAGCCCTGAGAATTGAAGCGCATCCTATGCGAGTATGGACGATCCAGCCGGTGGGAGTCCTGGCCCGGTTGGGATTTATTGAGTATCGGACTTGACACGAGAAGGGACGACAATCGATGAAACGCCGACGTAAACGCCAACCCAGGGCGCCGCGCCAGTTGGCCGGGCCGCTGGATCGGGCCACCAACCCAACCGTCGCCTGGCTGCACGCCCTGGCGGCCATGGGCGACGAAAGCTGGGACGAGGCCATCGCTGCCTTGCGGCACTTCCTGGAACTGGCCGACAAGCCTGAGGATCGCCGGACGGCTTACATGAACCTGGGAGCCTGCTACCTGGCGTTGGAACGCTACGACGATGCCCTGGCTATGCTGGACGAGGTCGAGCGCTACATCCCCGATGACCCAGAGGGGGTTGATGACAAAATGACTGAGAGGAAAGTCAATTGAGACGATATCGATTCTGTCCTTACTGCGGAACAAAGTTGACAGGCATCGACGCAGCCGGCCGCCCACATTGCGAGTCCTGCGGCTTTACCCAATACCAGAACTCAAAGCCATGTGCCGGTGCCCTGGTCGTCCGCGAGGGCAAGGTCTTGCTGGCTCAACGCCGCAGCGAGCCCTTCAAAGGCTACTGGTACGTTCCCGGCGGCTTTCTGGAGGCGGGCGAGCATCCGGAGCAGGGGGCCATCCGCGAAATCAAAGAGGAAACCGGCCTAGTCATTCGCCCGATCCACCTCGTCGGCATGTATATTGACACCTACGGCGACGATGGCGACTACACCCTCAACATCTACTACCTGGCCGAGATCATCGGCGGCGAGCTGCGCCCCGCGTCCGACGTGACCACTCTGGCCTGGTTCGCGCCCGAAGACCTCCCTACAGACCTGGCTTTTGGACACGAGCATCAGGCGCTGCACGACTGGCTCGCCCTGATGCGTCCACCGTCAGCTCTGTAAGCTGTCTCCCCTCCTCTTGATTTTGGATTTTGGATTTGCGATTTTGGATTGGATTCGACGAGCAAGCTGAATCTTAGCCTGCACTTGCCTGCCAATCCAAAATCCAAAATCCAAAATCAAGAGGGGGGTGAGGCTTGACCTGAAACCCAGTTTGAGTATGATTATCAACTGAGGAGAACGGCCCCGTGTACCTGGTACTCGACCATCTGACCAAGCGATTTCCCGCTCGCGGCCGCGAGGGTGAAGTGACCGCCGTGGACGACGTGAGCCTGAGCATCGAGCAAGGCGAATTCGTCACTCTGCTTGGCCCTTCGGGCTGCGGCAAGACCACTACCCTACGCCTCATCGCTGGTTTCGAATTCCCTACCTCGGGCGAAATTAAGCTGGCCGGCCAGGTCCTCAACGAAGTTCCGCCCAACAAGCGCGACATGGCCATGGTCTTCCAAGGCTATGCCATCTTCCCGCATCTCAACGTCTACGAGAACATTGCCTATGGGCTCAAGATCCGGCGCTTGAGTGAAGCTGAGATCAAAGCCAGGGCGCGCAAAGTTCTGGAGCTAACCGAACTGATCGGGCTCGAGAATCGGGCACCCAACCAGCTTTCAGGTGGGCAACAACAGCGGGTTGCCCTGGCGCGCGCCCTCGTGATGGAGCCCAAGGTTCTCCTCTTCGACGAGCCGCTGAGTAACCTCGACGCTAAGCTGCGCGTGCAAATGAGAGAGGAGATTCGCCGCATTCAACAACACCTGGGCATCACCAGCGTCTACGTCACCCACGACCAGGCGGAAGCAATGACTCTCTCCGACCGGATCGTCGTTATGGACCGGGGCCGGATCCAGCAGGTGGGAACGGCACAGGACCTGTACCAACGCCCTGCCTCGCGCTTCGTAGCCGATTTCATTGGCAAAGCCAACTTCATCGAGGCGCAAGTATTGACAACGCGCGACGGCCTGCTCGAGGTCGACGTCATGG
>JBBITV010000551.1:0-2092 GCA_037440585.1 Chloroflexota bacterium | reverse complement strand
AGCACGCCCGGTCGTACCAGACTGCCCTCGGATCGCCGTCGGCCACCTTGCCGTACAGTCTAAGCGTTACCGAGGGGCAGTGGCACGTCAGCGCGGTGAGCCAGATCAGCCGGACGGTGTACCGTACGGCCGTGCCGGTCACCGTGGTCGTCACTGATCTGAACCGCACTCGAGACCTGGTATTGGTGCCCGATACAACTCTGCCCAGCCCGGCCACGGTCACGTTCGAGGCGAGTGAAGGGGCGAAGCTGATGCTGGGCAACGGCGCGGAGATTACCAACAGCGTGGAGGTCCAGATCCCGCCGCGGGCGATGGGGGACAGTGGCCTGGTCACCGTCATCGCCACACCGGTTGGTGAATTACCGGCGACCCGGGGTGCGCAACCCTTCGGCATCGGCTACTCCTTCCTGGCTCAGGATGCCGAGGGCCACCCGATTACTCAATTCAATCTTCCGGTGAGCATCATCCTGCACTACACGGACGAGCAGTTGCGCCGGGCGCACATCACCCCGGCCAACCTGGTGCCCCATTACTGGGATCCGGACACGGGGAGCTGGCAGCCGGTGCCCAACGTCGTCCTGGACGAGGTCAACCGGACCCTGACCATCAGCACGGACCACTTCACCGACTACGCGCTCATATCCTCCTCCCAGTCGTGGTGTATCTCGGCAGATAGCGACGGCAACGGCACGGTCGACGCCGCCGACCTGCAAGCCTTTGCCGCGCAATGGCGCACGACACAAGGTGACCTGCAGTGGGATGCATTCTACGACCTGAATCAGAACAACAAGGTCGACATTGGGGATGTGGAACAGGCGGCGGTGCAGTGGCAGCAGAGGTGTAGCGAGTAGACTATCCATTTAGAACTGGAGTCAAGGCTTCAGCCGGTCGGACTATCGGCACTTAACAACGGCGACTCGCCACCAGGTAGCCCCAGGCTGAAGCCGTGGGCTAAAAGAGCAAAGCCCGTTGGGCTCGCCGGCAGCCCCACAGGGGCTTTGCTCTTTCAACTTGTGGACGACCGGGGTCGTCTCACAAACCAGCCTGGCGCTGATTCCAAATTGCCGCGCCACCCGGGATACAGGACGACACTCTGGCCCGCGCGCAATGGTTCCTGCAGGTGTATAGTGGGACACGAGTTCACCCACGCGGTGATTGACAACACCTCTCGCCTGGTCTACCAGAACCAGCCGGGGGCGCTCAACGAGAGCTTCGCCGACATCTTCGGCCGTTTCGTAGACTCAGATGACTGGAATATCGGCGAGAATTTGCCCGGCGGCGCCATTCGCAACATGGCCAACCCGCCTACTCGCGGCCAGCCCGACCTGATGGCCAACTACGTCATGACGGCCGTGGACAATGGCGGAGTACACACCAACAGCGGGATTCACAACAAGGCCGCGTTCCTGGTCACGGATGGCGGCACGTTTAATGGCTACAACATCGGGCCGGGCGTCGGTGGGACCAAAGCCAGGTTGCTGTTCTATCGCACCCTCCAACGCTTGTCGAACAATGCGCAGATGATCGACGCCCGCAGCGCCGCGCTCGCTGTGGCGCAAGACCTGGCCCGGACGGGCGCCTAGGGCTTCAACCCGCGTGACGTCTGTGTCGTGCGCAATGCCTACGCTGCCGTACAACTGGGCAACGGGGATCGCGACTGCGACGGCGTGGAAGACAACGTCGACCCCGACCAGGACGGCGACGGTCTGCCCAACAACAATGACAATTGCCCGACGATCTCCAACGCGGGCCAGGCCGATACGGACCACGATGGCCAGGGCGACGCGTGCGATGACAACGACGACAACGACCCGTGGCTCGATGCCGAGGATAACTGCCCGCGTGTTTTCCAGGCGCATCAGGGCGACCGTGACGGCGACGGCCGGGGCGAGTCGTGGACAGCACCGGCCGAACCGTAGCCCTGAGCGGGCAAGGCCAGGCTCCACTCCAGGCCCAGACCCTCCGCTTCCAACCGGCGCCCTACACGTTCCGCGATGGCAGCACGTGGACCGGCCGTCAGGCCTCGACGCCCAACCGGTCAACGGCGGCAAAAGAGCTTCCACCGGATGGAAGTCGCTACTGGGTGGAGTTG
>JBBITV010000550.1:1782-2093 GCA_037440585.1 Chloroflexota bacterium | reverse complement strand
AACCGTGGCCTGATGCCGGCAGTCGAGCGGTTTGATTACCGGGGTGGCTGGAAGGTCAGCACTTACGCCACCTGGTGGATCCGGCAGGCGGTGGTGCGCGCATTAGCCGAACAAGCACGGGCGGTGCGGCTCCCGGCCCACGCCAATCAGCAAATGCGCCGCCTCAAGCGAACCATGAGTCAACTGCGCCAGGAACTTGGACGTGACCCAACCATTGAGGAAGTGGCGGCGAAGGCGAATACTTCACCCAGCCGCATCCGTTGGGCAGTTGAGACGTGGAGTAATCCCCTCTCCTTGGAAGAGATGACCTT
>JBBITV010000550.1:0-1772 GCA_037440585.1 Chloroflexota bacterium | reverse complement strand
GAAGCTGGGGTGAGTATGTGGGGGATGAAGAGTTTCCCTCGCCCATGGAGCAGATACAGCACCACCAGTTGCGAGAAGAGATCAAAGAGGCGCTGTCGGGCCTGACACCCCGCGAGGAACGCGTGCTGGAACTGCGGTTTGGGCTCAAGGATGGGTACAACTACAAGCTGGTCGAAGTGGCCGAGCGCTTTGGACTCACGCGCGAGCGGGTGCGTCAGATTGAAGGTCAGGCGCTCCAGAAGCTCCGTCATGCGCGTCGGAACCGCAAGCTGCGCGAATATGTCATATGAAGCTGGCGCAAATGCCAGGGTGTACAACAGGGCCCAGACGCCTCCGTTCAACGAGGAACGGGGGCGTCCCATTTTCCCACACTGTAGAGGCGAGTAGGAGCGAGGCCGCCGGGACCACAGCCAGTGTATCAGGCGGACGGTTCTTCCAGCGGCCTTACCCTACAAGGTGAATTTGCCAGAGTTGATAGCCTATGTTATAATTGTTTTTTGTGACCATGCATCCGAGGTGAATCATGGCTGTCAACCTATTGCGCTCTGTCGAGCAACAGTCGCCGGTGAATACGAATATTCCCGATTTGCGCTCGGGGGATACCGTTCGCGTCCATCTACGTATTGTCGAAGGTGACCGGGAACGCACGCAGGTCTTCCAGGGAACCGTGATGCGTATTCGCCGTGGGGGTCCAGAGGCTACCTTTACCGTCCGTCGTATCGCCGCGCACGGTGTGGGTGTCGAGCGAACCTTTCCCTTCCGGTCGCCGCGCGTCGAAAAAGTGGAAGTGCTACGCTCGGGCAAAGTCCGCCGCCGGCAGCTCTACTTTTTGCGCAACCTGCGCGGCAAGCAAGCCCGCCTCAAGGAGCGCCGCATAGAATAAGAGCTTGTCTGAAAAGCCCATCCCTAGTGTTCGTATCGAATGTCAATTCCTTTCCCAAGGGTACCGCTTTGTTGCCGGTGTGGACGAGGCCGGGCGAGGCTGCTGGGCTGGGCCAGTGGTCGCGGCTGCCGTTATCCTCCCCCCCGGGCGGGCGGACTTGCCTGAGCAGCTTCACGGCGTACGCGATTCGAAGTTGCTGACGGCACGGCAGCGCACGGACTGGGCAATGTCGATCCATGCCATTGCCGTAGCTATCGGTGTCGGGGTGGCTGAGGTAGACGAGATCGACCGTCTGGGGATCGTGCCGGCAACGCGGGAGGCAATGCGCCGGGCAACAGCAGCGCTCCATCCGGCCGCTGAAGCCCTTATTTTGGATGCCCTGGCTTTGCCTGAGGTGAAACTGCCTCAAGTTTCCCTGGTCAGGGCGGATCGACTGTGCCTCTCCGTCGCGGCTGCTTCGATCATCGCCAAGGTGACACGCGATCGCCTCATGACCGAGCTGGACCGGGATTATCCCGGGTATGCCTTCGCCCGGCACAAGGGTTATGGTACCCCACAACACCGTGCGGCGTTGGACCGCTGCGGCCCCTCGCCCATTCACCGCCATACGTTTGCCCCCATTCGCACGTTGATTTCCACGTCATCAGGTATCTGAAGATGCCCCATCGCCGCCAGCGCCTGGGCCGCCTGGGCGAGGATTTGGCTGCCCGCTACCTCGCGAATCTGGGCTATCACGTCCGGGCACGGAACGTGCGTTATCGGTCTGGCGAAGTCGACCTCATCGTTCAGGGCGCAGATAGCCTGGTTTTTGTCGAGGTGCGGACACGTCGTGGGCGAGCTTACGGGGCGCCTGAGGAGTCACTCACGGCCAGAAAACGGCTGCGCCTGG
>JBBITV010000549.1:0-2104 GCA_037440585.1 Chloroflexota bacterium | reverse complement strand
ACACCCTGGCTCGAATCAACCGTTTGGCTGAGGAGAAATTGAATCTCTATTTGAAAGCTTCCCATGGCGGGCTCACCGATGCGGAGCGCCTGCGGCTGCAAGGACTCGAACGCGAATTGATCGAGCTGTGGGAGGTTCGCCGGCGTGAGCTGGCGGGCAGACCCAGCGCCCTGGGGGTCTGGGTTGAGCGCTCCTACGAGAAGGCCGCCTAACGCCGCCGGCGCGGCCTATTGAAAGGTCGAGGCACCCGGAGAACTTACGATGTCAGAACGGATCAATGGCCGAATTTCGACCCTCCGGCGTGATTTGTGCCACTAAACACTACATGGTATAATACTTCTGCATGGTAAAATTGTATCAGAGTGACAATGCTGCGAAGGGATGTCGAAATGCCAGCCCGAGGATTTCGCCGTGTGTGGTATCTTGTGGCCGCCGGCCTGTTGAGCATGGTCTGGCTGATCCTGAGTGCTTGCGGTGGCGGCGAGACATTGCCGGACGTCAGGCTGTCGCAGGCTTCCCCCCGGCGGCCGGCGAACCCCTACCAGGCGGGCGACCAGGTGTTGCGCGTGGCCGTCGCTCCCGTCAACTCTCCGCGCGAAACACTCAACCTGTACCAGGGACTGGTGGCTTACCTGGGCCGGCGACTCGGCCGGCCCACAGAATTGTTGCAGGGCAAGACCTATGCCGAAATCAATGACCTGATCCGCGCCGGGGACGTGACGCTGGCGCTGGTGTGCACCAACGCCTACCTGGAAGGGCAGGCGGACTTTGGCATGGAGGCCCTGGCGGTGCCCCAGGTCGCCGGAGAGACGGTTTACTTCTCTTACCTGATCGTACCCCAGGATAGTCTCGTGAACAGCCTGGCAGACCTGCGGGGGCGTACTTTCGCCTTCTCTGATCCCCTCTCCAACTCCGGCCGGCTGGTGGTCGTCTATCGTTTGCAACAGATGGACGAACGGCCCGAGACCTTCTTCCAGCGCCACATCTTCACCTACAGCCACGATAACTCCATCAAAGCGGTGGCCCAGAAGCTGGTGGAGGGCGCGGCGGTGGACAGCCTGGTCTACGACGACCTGGCGATCAAGGATCCGGAGCTGATCGCCCGCACCCGGATCATCGCTCGCTGGGGACCCTATGGCATCAATCCCCTGGTCGTGCATCCCCGGCTGGAGGCGGAGCTGAAAACCCGCCTGCGCGAGCTGTTGCTGACCCTGCACGAGGATCCAGAGGGGCAGACCCTCCTGGCTCAACTGAGAGTCGACCGCTTCGTTCTACCCGATGAGACGGCGTATGACTCGGTACGCGCCATGCGCGCGGCGGTCAGGCGGTCGCAACGATGAGAGGTTACATAGACCTGAGGAGCCTGCGCACTCAGATCACGGCCGCCCTGGTGAGCCTGACGTTATTGCTCGGAGTCGGCGGTACGTTGCGCGCACGGGCTGACCTGTCGGCTATTGGGCGGGCCGATCTGGAGAAACGGGCGGTGACCATTGCGCGCGCCCTGGCCGTGCAGCACGCCGACGAAGTGCTCGTCAACGACGTTTTCGCTCTGTATGCGCTGGTGAATGACGTCCTGATCAACAATCCCGACTTGCGCTATATCTTCATTGTAAGTCCGGCAGGAGATGTGCCGGTCAGCACCTTTGAGGGTGGACTGCCGGAGGGGCTGTGGGAAGCCAACATCCCCCGATCCCAGGCCGTCTACCAGGCCCAGCGTATCCGCACTGAAGAGGGCATCGTCTATGACATCGCCATGCCCATTCTGGAGGGCCGTGCCGGCACGGTCCGCGTCGGTCTGCTGGAAGGGCCGCTGGAGGCGGTGGTCAACCGCCAGACTCTCCAGCTCCTGGCCCTGACCATCGGGGTAACTCTGCTGGGCGCCATCCTGGCCTACATATTGGGTACTTTCCTGACGCGGCCGCTCTTTCAACTGGTCGAGGCGACCAGGGCCGTGGCGCGGGGCGATCTGGCCCAGAAGGCGCCCGGCGCGTTCCAACAGGAAGTGAACCAGGTCAGCGTGGCTTTCAACGCCATGACCGAGGCGCTGTCCAGGTCTCAGAATCAACTGGTGCGCCGCAACGAGGAACTGTCCGCCCTGAACGCC
>JBBITV010000548.1:0-2117 GCA_037440585.1 Chloroflexota bacterium | reverse complement strand
GGCCCTGGATATGCCCCGGTCGATCTGGGACAAGGTGCAGAAGGCAGGCGAGGTGCTGGGTGTGGCGCGGGCAGTTGGGCCGAAAGTCGTAGGGCGCGGCGCGTGCCAGGAGGTCGTCTATACGGACAAGGCGTCGGTGCGGATCCTGCCGGTGTTGAAATGCTGGCCACAGGATGCCGGGCCGTACATTACCCTGCCGACGGTCATCAGCCGCGACCCGGCGACGGGGCGGCGCAACGTCGGGATGTACCGGCTGCAGGTCTTTGGGGATCGGGAACTTGGGATGCACTGGCAGCGCCACAAGGGCGGGGCGGAGCACCAGCGCGTTGCTTTGGACCTGGGCGCAGAGCGGATTCCGGTGGCGGTCAGCCTGGGTGGCGACCCGGCCATCATCTGGAGCGGGTCGGCGCCATTGCCGCCGGACATCGACGAGTTCATGCTGGCAGGCTGGCTGCGCGGCAAGCCCGTTGAGCTAGTGCGCTGCGTGACCCAGCCGCTGGAGGTCCCGGCGGATGCCGAGATCGTCATCGAGGGCTACGTCGATCCGCGGGAGCAGCGCCTGGAAGGCCCGTTCGGCGATCACACCGGCTATTATTCCCTGCCAGATCAATACCCGGTGATGCACGTCACCGCGCTCACCCACCGCCGGTACGCCATCTACCCGACGACCATCGTCGGCAAGCCGCCCATGGAAGATTACTGGATGGGGAAAGCGACAGAGCGCCTGTTCCTGCCCCTCATCCGGCTTTTTCAAAGCGAGCTCGTGGACATCAACATGCCGGCCGAGGGGGTGTTCCACAACCTGGTGATCGTCAGCATCAAGAAACGCTACCCGGGCCACGCCCGCAAGGTGATGTATGGCCTGTGGGGCCTGGGCCTGATGATGTTGACCAAGACGATCATCGTGGTGGATCACGACGTGAACGTCCACAACCTGTCCGAGGTTGCATTCAAGGTGCTGGCCAACTACGATCCCAAGCGCGACGTGGTCATCGTCGACGGCCCGGCCGACGACCTGGACCACGCGGCGATGTGGAAGAACTTTGGCGGGAAGATGGGGATCGACGCGACGCGCAAAGATGAGCGGGATGCGTTGCCGCACCAGCAATGGCCGGACGAGATTGAGATGACGCCGGAGGTGAAAAGGTTGGTGGAGCGACGGTGGAGAGAGTATGGGCTTTGATGAACACACAGAATCCAATCCAACTCTTCATCGACCTTGTCAAATTCGAGCATACCATCTTCGCCCTGCCCTTCGCTTACCTGGGCATGGTCCTGGCAGCCGGTGGCCTGCCCACACTCCACCAGTTCGTCTGGATCACGGTGGCGATGGCAAGCGCCCGTACCCTGGCGATGTCCGTCAACCGCGTCGCGGATCGTTTCATCGATGCCCGCAACCCACGTACGGCCAGCCGGGTGCTTCCGCAGGGCCGGATCTCCCCCGGGAAAGTCTGGGCAATTGCCGGGCTGTCACTGGCCGTGTTGCTGGTGGCGGCCTGGCAGCTTAACCCGTTGGTGCTGAAGCTGGCGCCCGCGGCGGTGGTGTTCCTGGTAAGCTATGCTTATACCAAGCGCTTCACCTGGCTCTCACATTGGATCCTGGGATTTACTGATGGCATGGCGGCGGCCGGCGCCTGGGCCGCGATCCGCGCCTCCCTCGACCTGCCGGCGTTCCTGTTGTGGTTCACCGTGACCACCTGGATTGCCGGGTTTGACTTGATCTACGCCTGCCAGGACGTTGACTTCGACATGCGGGAAGGGCTGTACGCGGTGCCGGCCCAGTTCGGCATCGCCACGGCACTGCGCTGGGCGCGGGTAAATCACTTGCTGACAGCGTTGGCCCTGGCGGCGGTCGGGATCGTCATGGAGCTGGGCTGGCCGTACTGGGCCGGCTGGCTGATTTCGGTTGGATTGCTGGCCTACGAGAACGCCATCGTCAAGCCGGATGATCTGTCGCGGCTCGACCTGGCCTTCTTCAACGTGAACGGCTACATCAGCATCATCGTGTTTTTCGCAGCACTGCTAGGCCACTATTTCTACAGTCTTTACCTTTCCGAAAGCTCAGAAAGAAACAAGATAACAATGCACGGAAAGTTAAATCTCAATCCTGCGTAGAA
>JBBITV010000547.1:0-2142 GCA_037440585.1 Chloroflexota bacterium | reverse complement strand
GTCGGGTAGGTGCGATAATGGTCTAATAATTGTATAATTGAACCGCCACCGACGCCCCCATCGTCGCCTCGACCGCTGTTGGACGAGACCAAGGGAGGGGCGGAGATGATTCCCCCTGATAACGACCAGGTCCTGCGGGGCCAGGTTAAACGGGCCTTGAAAAGCTTCCACGACCTCTCGGCGCTGGGCCGGTCTCCCCTGGCTGGCTGGCGCTCGGTCCTCCAACGGCTGGAAAAGCCGTCTGCTCCTCTGACCCACATTGACCTCGGCCGCGCCCTGCAGAAGCTGCTGAATGAGGCCATCGAAGCCCTGAAGCCCCTGACCCCGTACAGCCCGGCGGCGCTGCCCTGGCGCTATTACACCATCCTGGACTACGCCTACCGCAAGCGGGAGAGCAGCCTGTACATCTATGCCACCGTCCTGAGCCTCAGCAAGAGCGAGTTTTACCGGGAACGGGAGGAGGCCATCTGTGCCCTCACCCGGGTCCTCACCGAGATCGAACTGGGCGCTGCCACCTATGTCTTCGCCAACGTCTGGGCAGGGACGCCCATCCCCAGGCTCAGGGACTTCGTCGGCCGGGCCAGGGAACTGGAAGTCTATCAACGGCAACTTGAGGAGGGCAACATGGCCGTCATCACCGGCATGCCCGGTGTCGGTAAGACGGCCCTGGGCGCGGAGCTGGCTGGCCGCTCCCCGGAGCGGCGGGCATTCTGGCTGCAGTTCATCTCAGGCGAGAACGACAACGCCGACGCCGTCATCCACCAGCTCGCCCGGCTGCTGGCCCACGACGGCCGCCACGAGCTGGCCCACCTCCTGACCCTGGAGGCCCTCACCCACGAACGGCGGCCCTGGTCGGAGAAGTCGGCCCTGCTCCTCGGTGGGCTGGAAGCCGGCCGCTATCTCCTCTGCTTCGACGACATCCACGTGGTCGAAGGCAATGAGACTATCCGCAATCTGTTCGCTCGCTTCCGGGCGGAGCTGAAGAACACCCGGCTGCTCATGATCAGCCGCCAGGTGCCCGATTTTGCCCAGGACCTGTCCCCGGCCCCGCTGCCGGGTCTGTCACGATCCGAAGTAAAACAATGGCTGGCGCAGATGGGGCTGGACGGTCTGTCCGCCGAGGGCCTGGACCGGCTGTATGAGAAGACCCAGGGACATCCCAAGTTCATCGACCTTCTCATCGCCTGGATGCGGAACCTCGGCCTGACCGCTAGCGCAGATGTTGAGGGTTTTATCAAGACCTTCGCCACGGATACGCTCCACATCCGGAGCATTGAGCATTATCTCTTCGAAAACGTCTTCAAGACACTGGCTGGACCCGAGCGGCATCTGATGGCGGTTGCGGCGACTTTTCGTGGCTACTTCAGCATCTGGGACGAGGACATCGAGGACATCCTGACCCACGAAGGCCTCACCGACTCGCCAGCGCTGGTCAACCGCTTGATTGAAAAGAACCTCCTGAGTGAGCTTTATGAAACGAGGGATATTGTCCTTCACCCGATGGTGCGCGAGCACTTCCACCGTCAAACCCCTCTGGCCGACCGGCGGCGGATTCACGGCCGCTTGGGCCGATACTTTGCTGAGCATGCCGATTATCTTGAAGCGGCCTTTCACTATTCACACGCCGGACGGCTATCCCAGGCGGTCACCCTGATCACCGATAACGTGGAGACGCTCATCAGCACTGGTCAGGCCCTGGCGGCCTTGTCCCAGTTGGAGGCTTTTCTACCCTACCGGCTTACGTCCACCAATCGCCTGAAGGTCTATCAGGCGCGGGGTGAGTTGTATGAACTCACCGGCCAGTACGCGGATGCGGTGGCCAGCTTTGAGGCCGCGTTGTCGCTGGCCGGTGTGCCGGGAGACGTCGCGACCATTCAGCGCATGATGGGACGCCTTCACCGCCAAAAGGGTGAATACGAGAAGGCTATCCACCATCTGACCCTGGCCCGGCAGGCGCTAGAGTCTGGTGGCGAGCCCCTCCCGGTGCTGGAAATGGCCCGTGTCCACAACGAACTGGCCTTCACGCTCGCAGTCAAAGGCGACCTGCCATCAGGCGAGGCGCTGTGTCAGGAGACGCTGGAGCAAATCGACCGGCTGGTCGGGGCACCGGAGAACTTCCCGCTTCGCACCCAATTGAGCAAA
>JBBITV010000546.1:0-2157 GCA_037440585.1 Chloroflexota bacterium | reverse complement strand
CGTGAAACGTCAAACGTGAAACGTGATGGTCACTTTCACGTTTGACGTTTGACGTTTTGCCTATCCACCGCCTCCCCCTGTTCCCTGAATCCCACCCTCCGTCATCGCCCGGATGTTCAAGACCTCGTCGAGTTTGTCGGCGGGCAGCAGCCCTTTCTCCAGGACCACTTCGCGGATCGTCCGGTTGGTGGCGATGGCCTCTCTGGCGACTTCGGCTGCTTTCATGTAGCCGATATAGGGGTTCAGCGCGGTGACCAGGATCGCGTTCTTTGCCAGCCAGCCGGCGGCCTTTTCACGATTCGCCTGGATGCCGACCACGCACTTCTCGGTGAAGGCCCTGATGCCCCCAATCAGAATGTCCATCGACTGGAAGAGGTTGTAGGCGATGATGGGCATCATCACGTTGAGCTCGAGTTGCCCCGCCTGCCCGGCAAGCATTACGGTCAGGTCGTTGCCCATGACGTGGAAACAAACCATGTTGAGCATTTCGGCCAGGACCGGGTTCACCTTACCCGGCATAATAGACGAGCCGGGCTGGACGGCCGGCAGGCGGATTTCGTCCAGGCCAGTAGCCGGGCCGGAGGAGAGCAGGCGGAAGTCGTTGGCGATGCGGTCCAGGGTCACGGCCAGGGTACGCAGTGCCGCCGAGAAATCGACGGGGTCGGCCATGTTCTGCATGGACTCGAACAGGTTGCCCGAGCTACGCAGCTCCAGGCCCGTCAGCTCTGACAGCTTCTGGATCATCCGGGGGTGGTACTCCGGGTCGGCATTGAGGCCGGTACCGGTCGCTGTGCCGCCGATGCCGAGACGGCGCAGGCGATCTCCGGCGATGGCGATGCGCTCCCGGTCGTTACGCACGGCCTGGGCGTAGGCGCCAAACTCCTGGCCGAGGCGCACCGGCACGGCGTCCTGGAGATGCGTCCGCCCCGACTTGACGATGTCGTCGAACTCGATGGCTTTCTGCTGGAGCGTCTCGGCCAGCCGGTTGATGGCGCCTAGCAACTCGTCCAGACGCCACAGGCAGCCCAGGCGGATGGCCGTCGGGATCGCATCGTTAGTCGACTGGGCCATGTTGACGTGGTCGTTGGGGCTGATGAGCTTGTAATCGCCCTTTTGGCCGCCCGCCAGCTCGATGGCGCGGTTGGCGATGACCTCGTTGACGTTCATGTTGTGCGAGGTGCCGGCGCCCGCCTGGAAGGGATCGACGACGAACTGGTCGTTCCACTGGCCGCTGATGACCTCGTCAGCAGCTTGCATGATGTACCTGGCTTTTTCGGGATCGAGATGGCCCAGGTCGCGGTTGACCTCAGCGGCGGCGCGCTTGATGACCGCCATGGACCAGATGAAAGCGGGGTAAGGCTTGAGGCCGCTAATAGGGAAATTCTCAATGGCGCGCTGGGTTTGGACGCCCCAGTAGGCGTTGGCGGGGACGTGGATTTCGCCCAAGGAGTCCTTCTCGATGCGAAAGGTTTGGTCAGTCATAGCTACTGACTCCTTGTCAGGCGGCCAATTGCTTCTCTTCAAGGAGCTTCAGACACAGAGAACGCATCTTTTTCACTATAACCGTACCGTGCAAGGTCTCGGTACACCGATGTCCAGACCGCCCGTGCTTGCTGTACAGCAGAACGAGCATCTGCCTCAGTTGCTTCCGGCCAATCGCCCGGGTATCGGGCCTCAACTGCCCATTCGGTAAGGGCTGCCAGGTCTGGGTGATCTTCCTTGAGTTGCCAGCCTACAGGTATTAGATTGCGTAGCGCGTCCAAATCGTGGCGCCAGGGAAAATCAATCTGTAGAAAGATCAGGACCGCCTTCAGCGCCTTCTCGGCTGCTTGTTGTGCGAGCCAGCAAGCATGACGGGGAACCATTTCCGGCTGTTCAAGCATCGCTTCGGCAGCCGTCAGATCTTCTTTGGCGTAGCGCAGCCAGCGACGTACTTCTGTTAATCGCTCAGCCTCGCTCATAGAGGACCTTTCCCTCTCGCAGAGCCGGCCGTAGCACAGTACCAACCAGGTCGCCTCGCTGGGCGATTTCCTCCGGGGTGGTGACGATGATGTCTTTACACACTGGAAAATCGGAGAGCACACGCCGTATCTCGACAGCAGTGCGGCGCTTGTCAGTTACCTGAGAAAGAACGACAAGTAGATCAATGTCACTATC
>JBBITV010000545.1:830-2189 GCA_037440585.1 Chloroflexota bacterium | reverse complement strand
GGCGCGCCGCTCCTGGGGGTCGATGGGGTGGTGATTATCGGCCATGGGCGGTCGAATGCCAAAGCGGTGAAGAACGCGGTGCGCGTGGCACGCCAGGCAGTATCGCAGCAGGTCGTTGATACAATCCGCGCCGGAGTCATGCGGATGGCTGAAGAGCAGGAGGAGTAATGACCATCGTCAAGAACGACAAGCTCATCGAGAGCCGGGCGCGAATCGGCCGGGTTGGCCGGCATGGGCATTTTGTTTGTGGGCTTATTCCTTTCCTTTCAAGCTACCACGGAGCGCCCGCAATTCCTGTATGGTTCCTATATTGCCCTGATGATCGGTATCATTGTTTCCAGTATCGGTATCTACAATGCGGACAAATGGCTCAAGGAACCCCGCGCTGACCAGTCTTTGGCTGCGACGCTCAAGGCGCTGGACAATAAGCACCGGTTATACAGTTACCTTCTGCCCGCTGAACACGTCCTGCTGACCCCGGCCGGTCTGACCATCCTTAAGGTAAAGCGCCATGAAGGCAAGATCGAGTGCCGGGATGATCGTTGGCGACACCGGCAGGGCTTTTGGCGTGCTTTCAGTAGCTTCAGCCGCGAGCGTCTTGGCAATCCCACCCGGGAATTGCAATATGAAATGAGGCAGATGCAACAATTTCTTGCTCAGAGGCCGCCCGGCACGGAGGTGCCACTGGACGGGTTCGTTGTGTTCACGAGCCCGGCGGCCGTATTGGACATCCAGAACTGTTCTGTACCAGTGGTAGCCCTTAAGCAGTTGAAAGGCTCGTTACGGAAGGCAGGCAAGGACGGCCGTATGTCCGAGACCATCCGGCGCGAGGTGGAGCGCGTGCTGGATGAGACGGCGGGACTACGTGATGCGTGAGGCGTGAGGATCGTAGCTGTAACCCTCATCACACATCACACATCACGTATCAAGTGATCTCCTCAAGAGGCACGTCATCCCCATGAAACGCCAACCCAACTCGCGTTACTGTTTTGTCTGTGGTCGAGACAATCCCCTTGGCCTGCATCTTCGCTTTGACGAGGATGAGCAGGGGCGGGTGATCGCCCGATTTACGCCCCGGCAGGAGCACCAGGGGTATCCGGGGGTGCTGCACGGTGGCCTGGCCGCCACGGTGCTAGACGAAACTCTCGGCCGGGTCGCCATCGGCAAGGGATTGTGGATGGTGACGGCCCGCATGGAGCTGCGCTACCACAAACCGGTCCCAGTTGCACAGGAATTGACCGTCGTCGGGGAGTGTCTCAAGGCGACGCGCCTGACGATGCAGGCGCGCGGCGAGATCCGCCTGCCGGATGGCAGCCTTGGCGTCGAGGCGGTCGGTACGTATATCAAGATGCCAGAGGA
>JBBITV010000545.1:0-782 GCA_037440585.1 Chloroflexota bacterium | reverse complement strand
GCGCGTTGACCCGGATTAAGAGGATTTAGAACCCGAATCGGAACGGGATCGGGCTGAAAATCGATAGGCCCAGCACAAAAGTCGCGATCCCGATGGCGCGCCGGGGCGGATCCAGGGGGCTGATGGCGTTCAGCGTGGGAGGATGGTCCAGGCCGGTCATGGAGATCAAAAAGGCCCACATGAACCAGTTCCAGGATCGAGTTATCAAACCCAGGCCGATGAGGGCCATGAGCGAGAGCCTGGCGACCCATGGGTAGGTCCGGCCGAAAACTGCATAGCCAATGTGTCCTCCGTCCAATTGTCCGGCAGGGATAAGGTTAATGGCCGTCACAAGCAGGCCGAACCAGCCGGCAAAAGCGATAGGGTGCAGCTCGACAGCGTAGCCCCTTGGAATCGGCCCGAAGAAGATGCGCTTGAACAGGTCGAACAGCAACGATCCGCCCAGCGTTGGGTTGCCAGCGTGTACTTCGGACAGGCTGAGGCCAAGGATAGTCAGTGGCAGGGCGACGAGCAAGCCGGCCAGCGGCCCGGCAAGGCCGACGTCGAACAGGGCCTTCTTGTTTGTCACCGGCGAGCGCATTTGGATAAACGCACCCATGGTGCCAATGAAGCCAAAGGGTGGCGGTACCGGGATGAAGTAGGGCAGGGTCACCTTGAGGCCATGCCAGCGTGCCGCGAAGTAATGTCCTAGCTCGTGCGTGCCCAAGATGGCGAGCAGGGCGACGGCGAAGTGTGCCCCAGCGAGCAAATCCTGTGGACGAGTGACTGGCTGCCTCGCGATA
>JBBITV010000544.1:0-2255 GCA_037440585.1 Chloroflexota bacterium | reverse complement strand
GGCACCGGCCCTACTCGCCCAAAACGGCATAAACGGCCGTCCGGTTATCCGCAGCCGGGCCGACATCGACCTGGTCGTCGAAGGCGACGCCATCGCGCTGGCGCGGCGCCTTCAAACGCAACTGGGCGGCCGGGTGCGCAGCCATGCGCGCTTCGGCACCGCTAAATGGATACTACCCAAATCTCAAATCCCAATGACCAAATCCCAACCCCCAAATCTGCAGTTCCTGATCCCGGAATTAGATTCGCTGGACTTTACGACGGCGCGCGCCGAGTTTTACCAGCACCCTACAGCCCTGCCCAGCGTCGAGCGGGGTTCCATCAAGTCTGACCTGCACCGCCGCGACTTTACGATTAACACGATGGCCATCTCGCTGGCCCCGGACAGCTACGGCCAGTTGCTCGACTTCTACGGCGGCGAGGCGGACCTGGAGCGGCGCCTGATCCGTGTCCTGCACAGCCTCAGTTTCATCGAAGACCCCACACGTATCTTGCGCGCCGTGCGACTGGAGCAACGGCTTGGCTTCCACATCGAGGCACGCACAGAGGAGCTCATCGACGACGCGCTGGACCTGCTGGACCGGGTCAGCGGCGAACGTATTCGCCACGAGCTCTGCCGCATCTTCGACGAGGCCGATCCGGCGGCCAGCCTGGTCCGGCTGAACGAGCTGGGCGTTCTACGCCAGATTCACCCTCTGCTCAAGTGGGATGCATGGCTGGGCCGCCAATTCGCCCACTTACGTGTGCGCCAGGCGGAGTGGATAGCCCTGACCGATGGCAGGAAACGGGAAACCCACCGCCCTGGCCGCGCTACCAAGGATGCCGCTCAGGAATGCGCCTACTGGATCTACATGACGTTGTTGGCCTATCGCATGCCCGCGGGCCAGGCGGAGCGCCTGTTAAACCGCCTCAAGCTTCCCAGCGACCAGGCCAACCTTGTGCGCCAGTCCCTGGCATTGCGGGATGTCGTTCCTGAGCTGGAGGTCTCTGGCCTGTCGTGCAGTGGGATTTACCGCCTCCTCTCTCCCTTCCCCGACGACGTGCTTGGTGTCCTCTGGACGGTAACCGAGAGCGAGGTTGTACAGGATCGCCTGCGTCTCTACGAGACGGAACTGCGCCACGTCCGGCCGGCCCTCAGCGGCCACGATCTGCGGGCGATGAAAGTGCCGCCTGGCCCGATTTATCGCAAGATCCTCGGCGCGATCCGCGACGCACGGCTGGACCACCTCATTCATTCACGCGAAGAAGAAGAAGCTCTTGTGCACCGCATCCTTGGCTCATCGGATTTGACAGGTTGAGGTAGCATCCCTACAATTTCTCCAACGGACGGTGATGATTGCCGTGCTACCCGGCCCGATCCGGCAGCCAACTGACGACGGTTGCTTGCCGGATAGGGCACTCTCGCCCAATCATCAGATCTCCTTCGGTTACAAGTCAAAGGTTGAAAGTTGCAAGTTGGGTTCCGGGACTCCTAACCTAAACCTTTAGCAAGGAGACTTGCAACCCGGTCAATGATGGCCGTGTTGGCGCCCCTGCCTCTTCTGGAGGAAGCGAATGAAGCTCAAGGGCTCGCATACTTTTCAGGCTCCCCGCCAGACGGTCTGGGACCTTTTGATGAACCCCGACGTGATCGCCAGGATCTTGCCCGGCGTCGAAACCTTCACCCCGCTCGGACAGGATGAGTACCAGGCCAAAATCAACCTCGGCATCGGCGCAGTCAAGGGCGAGTACACCGGCCGCGTTACCCTGCGCGACATTATTCCACCCACCTACTACAAACTGGTTCTCAACAGCAACAGCCAGCGCGGCTTTGTCAAAGGCGAGGGCGCCCTAAACCTGGAGGAGCAGGGCGGCGTGACCGTCCTCAACTATGAGGGCGAGGCCCAGATCGGCGGGCAACTGGCGGGGGTTGGGCAGCGGCTGCTTGAAGGCGCAGCGCGCACCCTGATCAACCAGGGCTTCAAGGCGCTTGAAGCCGAGATCGAAGCTCGCCAGGCGGCTGCTCCCGCAGTCGCCCCACGCCGACGCTGGCTGACCGAGCTACGTGCCCGGCTGGCTGGCATCGTGGCTTTCCTCCGAAGTCTACTCCGATCAGTCGGCATCCGTGATGCGTGATACGCGACAGTGACGTTTGGCAGGAATCGGCAGAGGGAGGTGCCTATCGAAGGAACTGTCAGAGAAGAGCGATGCCACTGGCTAAAGACTCAGAAAACCCCAGGCTGGAAGCCATGGGCTGAAAGAGCGAAGCCCTACGGG
>JBBITV010000543.1:0-2260 GCA_037440585.1 Chloroflexota bacterium | reverse complement strand
CGAACTGGTTCCTCTTTTCAATCCGCACACGCAGCATTGGCGTGACCATTTTGCCTGGGCAAACGGCGGTATACATATCATCGGCCTGACCCCAATTGGGCGCGCTACCGTAGTTGCCTTACGGCTCAACAACGAATATGTCGTTGAATCGCGGGCTTTGTGGATCGCCCGCGACTGGCATCCGCCGAGAGAGTGAATCACCTCCGCCGCCTCAACCCCTGTCCTGATCTGCTGAGACACTTGCCACACCCGCGAGGCGGGCACGAAAGCCGGGTGTGCCTGCGCGAAAACCTCGTCACTGATCCCTACCCCTCTGCCTTTGACAGGAACCTACTCCGATGGCATAATGCCATTGAAATAAACCGGGCAACCGGTTTTCTCCCGCCCGGCGAAAAGCCGCCGGAATGGTGGCCTGCCTGAACCGTGTTCAGGCTAGCTGGGCGGGTTTTCGTTCGCTAGCCGGTCCGCCCCGTAACCCGGATGCGTAAGCGCCCGCTGGCCCAGGCTCTGCAGCGTCCGGTTGATCGCCGTCCGCACCGCTCGCACCTCATGCGGGAACCACGCCCGTAAGACCGGCACCAGGTCGCGCCGCTGCCCCTCGCCAATAGCCTCCAGCAGCATGAACTTGATTTCCCGGTTAATCGTCTCTAGCCGCGGCCAGACCCGCTCTGGCTCCCCGGCCGCCTGCCACTCCTCAAACCAGCCCATGAGCCGTTTCACCCACAGCATCTTGACCCGCTCCCAGCCTTTCTCTGAGTGATACAGGAGCGGCACGCCGTCAGGATTATACTCCAGCCGCAGCCAGCCATGGCGGATGCACCAATCCACCCTTGTCCTTGAGCGAAGCGAAGGATTGGGGCCGATCGCCTTGGCTGTCAGGTGGCGCAGCGCGCCATATTCCGGCAGCTTGTCCCACTCCCACTCCAGTGCCTTCTTGCTTTGCGACCCAGCCAGGATCAGCGTGACGCCGCTCCGGCCGGCCCGGTCGATGACGGCGTCCGTAGCCATCAGGATGGCGTCAATCTCATTTGGGGTTGGTGGCTCCGCTGGCAGGACCAGCGTTACCGGGATGCGTCGACGTCGGCGTCGGGACATGAGCTACCTCTGGTTTGTTCAGTCCATTCCGGTTTTGACACTCGAATCTGCCCCTGGTATAATCTCCACGGCTGATCATTCTGCGTCCACATGGAGCAATGGCATGACCGTGGCAACCGCCCTTCACGATTTGCGACGTCTCGAACAGCTATATCGGCAAGGTTTCCAGGACCCATTTCTGGACAACGCACTCCACAAAATCATCGCACACCAGATTGCCCGCGATGAAGCCGATCTGCAGCGCATTAATGCTGCGCTGGCCACGTTCGAGAGCACGTATGGTCTCACTTCAGACGACTTCTTCAGGCAGTTCCAGGCCGGACAAATGGCCGACTCGGCCGACTTCATGGAGTGGAACGTCTTCTGCAAAATGCGACAGCGTATCCTGGCGCGCTTGAAACTATTGCGCGGCGACGATGGCCACGAGTAACGTCGCCACATACCTGGCCGAGGCCGAATTGGCCCTCATCAATAGCCCTATCGTCACCGAGTATGAAGTCGTCCGTTCATGGGCCAACACGGACGACGGCTACATTCGCGTTCGCGCGACGCTGACCAACGGCGACTTCCTCGAAGCTGCCGAATATTTCGCACTTGAGAGTAATCAGGTCGTCCCAGTGGATTACCGCCACCAATGGATGGACGGTTCGAAGCAACAACTGCGCCGCCGCTGGGACAGTACACCAGATCACCCCGAACTGGATAACTTCCCGCACCACTGCCACATCCTGAGCGAAGATCACGTCGTCGCCAGCGAGGCGACGTCTCTGGTCAGGGTGCTTGTCCTGATTGAAGCCGAGTTGAACCCGGCTCCGCCCGCCTCTCCCGCGCCGCCTCCCGCACCGCCTGCAAATTGATCACCTCCGCCACCTCAAACCCTGTCCTGAGCGGAGTCGAAGGATGCGGCGGATTACTCCCCGCCACCGGCCGCAGCCGTAGAACTGCCGGAAAATACCCCATCCGCCCGTGCAGCTCGGCGATCGCTCAGCCAGCGCCACCACCTGTGGCATAAAAGGTTGGCCCGGATCGAACTGGACCGGCCGGTCCACCGCCCGCTCCACCACTTGGCGGGCAGCGCCTCAATAGCCAGGAGGTGGGCGGGGGTGAGGCGGTGGGAGAAGTTGGGAGGAGCATTCATAGCCTGCCTCCAGCCATCTCGTCAGCC
>JBBITV010000542.1:0-2261 GCA_037440585.1 Chloroflexota bacterium | reverse complement strand
GGACGATGCCTTTAGCGCCGATGCTGCAGCCTGGCGCGGCCCACTCGGGTGAATTGTCAACCCGGATCAGCAAATCCAGGCCACCGTACTCATTGGCCTTGTAGACGATGTGGTCGGTGTGGCTCCAGTCAAACCTGCCCTTACCGGCTCCCTCAATGTCGCGCCAGGCAAAGGTCTGCTTGACCCAGCTAAAGCCGGCCTCCTTGATCTTGAGCAGATCGCGTTCGGCCAGTTCGGGCCGCCACCAGAGGAAAGCTTGCATCCCGTATTCTGGCGAGCTCATTTTCAACGGTTTGACCGGCGGTGGCGGTGGAAGGGGCTTCTCCTTGGGGCCAGACGGTTGGGTTGGGGGCGGCGGCGCTTTCGTTGGCGCAGTACCGGCGGGTGTCGCGCTGGCGGGCCTGGGGACGGTGGCGGTCGGCTGGGCCACGGCGGCTTTCGTGGGCACCGCCGGCTGCGTCGGCGAGGGATTCTCCCCACAGGCGGCGACCAGGAATGCCAGGGCCACTGCCACGGCCAGCCATGACCAATACCGAATGACCAAAGACCAACGTGTCTGCTTCATTGAGAGAGCATCCTCCATGTCGGGATTTCCAAACCTGGGTATTCTAGCACAGAATGGGTGCGTTCGCAATTTGACATCCCTCTGCAAATCTCCTACACTTGCACAGGTGCGCCAGGACCGCTATGGCGCCCAAACTTATGACGAGGTGCATGCCATGCCTCAGAAATTGCAGGAACAATTGCAGCAACAATGGAAAGTCTGGGCGGAAGATGCCGCCACGAACGCGGCCCGCTTCCTGATGAACAACCTGAGCCAATATCTTCCCGGCCCCCGGCCAGACTTCGTTGTCCTCGACCTCAAGGGCACCTACGCCGAGCGCGAGGCGCAGGTCCCGCTCCCGATGCGCCTGCTCCCCTTCCCGCGCCGCCAGGTCAGCATCGAAACGCTGGCCGATCAACTCGATCTGGTTGCGGGCGATCCGCACGTGAGAGGGGCTGTTTTGCGTATTACCGAACTTGTCGCGGGAATGGCGACGCTCCAGAATCTCCGCGCCGCCATCGGGCGGGCGCGCCGCAATGGCAAACACATCATCGCTTTCCTGCCGGGGATCGACCTGCGGAGCTACTACCTGGCCACCACTGCCGACGAAATCGTCACAGTCGAAAGCGCCGACTTTGACGTGGTTGGACTCAGGGCCGAGGCCGTTTTTCTCAAGGATAGCCTGGCGCGCCTGGGCATCCAGGGTGACTTTGAAGCCATCGCCGAGTACAAAACGGCCGCCGATATATTCCGGCGCTCGGAGATGTCCGAATTTCACCGGGAAATGCTCAACAGCTTGCTCGACTCCTTGTACGGCGATCTCATCGATGGAATCGCCGACGGTCGCAAACTCTCACGGGAGAGGGTTATCGAGCTTATCGACCAGGCGCCACTAACGGCCCGGCAGGCGGTCGAGGCCGGGCTGGTCGACCGGGTGTTGTATGAAGATGAGCTCGCCGGGCATGTGCAACCCACATCAGAGGTGAAGCCACAGCTCCAGCCCTGGCACGCTGCCCGGCAGCGGCTCTGGCAACCTTACCGCTGGCGCGTCGCGCAGCGCATCGGGGTCATTTCGCTTGAGGGCACGATCATGACTGGCGAGAGCCGGCGAGCGCCGTGGCCGGTGCCCGTGATGGGCCAGGGACAGGCTGGCTCGGAAACGATTGCCCGCGCGTTCAGGCAAGCCGAACGCGATGACAGTGTCGCAGCAGTCATCTTCTATGTCAACTCGCGCGGTGGATCGGCTCTGGCATCTGACCTGATCGCCCGCGAAGTCCAGCGCGTCCGGCTGCGGAAACCCGTCGTCGTCTACATGGGTGACGTGGCCGGTTCTGGGGGCTATTATGTGGCGGCGCCGGCGAATTACATCGTCGCCCAGTCGGCTACTCTGACAGGTTCCATTGGGGTGATCGGCGGTAAGTTCGTAACCAGTGGCCTGCTCGAAAGATTGTACGCCAACCGCGAGTTTCTGCAACGCGGCCGGGCCGCCACCATCTTCGCCGACGACGATCCGTTCACCGACGAGGAACGTGCCAAGATTCGCGCGACGATGACCGGTGTGTACGAGCGGGTCAAGCAGCGGGGTGCTGAGGGCCGGCGGATGAGCCTGGAAGAAGTTGAGCGTATTGCCCGGGGCCGCGTGTGGACCGGGCGCCAGGCACGTGATATCGGCCTGACGGATGCCCTGGGTGACTTCGAGGTGGCGGTGGACAAGGCC
>JBBITV010000541.1:0-2278 GCA_037440585.1 Chloroflexota bacterium | reverse complement strand
TGGCAATGTCGAAATCGCCGCCCCGGATGTGGGTGCCGGCCGTGTAGCTCAAGATCGGCGGGGCCAGCCAGAACCAGAGGTAGCGATCGTCTTGGAGTGTCGCATTGGTGAAGACCACATCGTAGCGCTCGCCAGCGCCCAGGCTGGGCAAATCTCTGCACAGGTACCTGCCATTGGAGTCGGTGCTGGTCTCTTGCCGGACGGACCAGTTGGCGCCATCGTAGTATTCAAGCTGTATGGGGATGCCAGCGGCCGGGGCATCGCGATAGGTAACCTGGCCGGAAATGGTACCTTCACCGGGTGCCAGGGTGGGTGTCGGGGTAGGTGGTGCGCCTGCCCGGTAGGTGAGGTCGTAGGAACCCGCGGCCTGGGCCTCGTAAGGCGCTACGTGGATGACATAGCGGCCGGGCTGCGTTGGGGTGTATTCGATGTACTCGGCCGCCGGGCCCGGGTTAAGGGAGGAGGCCACCTGGTTGAGGTCGGGATCGTAAAGATATAGGTCGTAATCGGCATTGGCCGGGATGCTGGTCAAATCGACCTGGATGGGTCTGAGATCGGCAACGTCGGCCAGGAAATAGTCGTGGTCAGTGGATGACTCGATGGTGCAACGGTAAGTCTGGCCGGGGGCCAGGGGGCCGCTGGCGGTTTGCAGCGTGTCGTTGGGCTCCTGGCAGGGGTCGGAGGCTGCGAATGTGATCGCACGGTAGTAGTAGGGGATGCCAAAACTGTCCGGGCCGTTGTAGATCTTCACGTCCCAACCGTAGGGATGTCCTGGCTCATATCCAGCCGGAAGGCTGCTCAACGTGTATTCGCCGGCCGTGCCAACGGAGGTGGACTCAAAGGCTGTCAGGGCGCTGTTGGCTGGATCGCGCAGTCGCCAGTGGTAGAGGTCGCCGGAGACGTGGCGAGGCGCCCACGTAAAGGTGGCTGGCAGGGCGACGGTGGCATCGTTAGGCGGATCCAGCAGTTCCAGGTTGGCGATATCGAACTCGCCGCCCGAGATATTGTCGCCGGCTGCGTAGGCGGTGATGTCGGGGCCAGCCCAGAACCAGACGTAGCGCTGGTCCTGGAGGGTCGCGTTCGCAAAGGCTACGTAGTAGGTCTGGTTCGGAGCCAGGGATGGGACACTGCTGAAGCTGTACCGGCCGTCGGCCTGGGTGACCGTCGTCATAACGGTCGTCACGCGGCTGCCCGACCCAAAACGGCGCAACTCCAGCGGAATGCCGGCGGCGGCGTCACCCTCGTAAGTGACGCGCCCGTAGATGCCCTGGCCTGGGGGTTCCAGGGTGGAGAGCCGGGCGTTGTCAAAGCGGAATTCCATCGAGGTCGTCGCCCGCCCGGTGAAACTCAAGAACCCGATCTCGAAGGCGCCCAGATAGGTGGCATCGTCAACGGAGTTGAGGAAAGTACCATTGGCGTAAAGGCGTATAGACCTGCCATCGCGCTCGACGCGCAGCTTATTGACGGCCGTACCACGGTTGATCGCCGGCGAAAACGTCCAGCCAACGAGCGACTGCCAGGGTTCCCCCGGGGTCGTCGAGGACAGCCACAAGCCGTAATGCCCACTGTTGGCGACGCTAAAGAAGTAGTAGCCGCAGAAGCACTCCCTGGATTGGAGACCAAAGAGGAGACCCCAGTCGGCGGGGAGATCACCGGTCAGGTGGCCGTCAGCCTCGAAGGCGAAATCCTCAAACGTGCCCCAGGGGCTGGTGGCGTATGCCCCCCAGTTTTGTTTTTTGAGCACGATCTGGTACTCACCGTCGGCGTAGCCCCAGTGAATCAGCCCATCGGCGGTTTCGCCACGGTACCAGCCGCTGTTCGGGTTGCTAAAATCGTCGAAATGGAGGACCGTCTCCGGTGCAGCGGTGGGCGCTTCAACGGCTGGCTGGGCCTGTCCCTGAGTCTCTGCCGGGGCGGGCTGCACCGGGTGTGGACCGGAACGCCCGTGCGACCAGGCAGGGCGAGGCTCAGCGGACTTTGGATTCTCGGACGCCTGAGGGATGCCTGCAGGCGAGTGGATAGCTGACGTAGGCGTGGGCAACACGCTGTCAGGCGCGCGCTGAGGACGTGGAACGGCCTCGGATTGACGTGGAGTGGTCGGGGTGGGTGGAGTGTCGGCGGTGACACGGCCCAGTGCCAGGAGAAGCATGACTACCAGAGACATGAGAAAGACCGAAATCTTGCCTTGCATGTGTGCCCTCCTTGGCATGCACTCTTAGGAACCTTAGAGCTTGTCTGAAAAGGTTCGTAGTGGGCGTCTATCCAGCGCCTAAATAGC
>JBBITV010000540.1:0-2328 GCA_037440585.1 Chloroflexota bacterium | reverse complement strand
ATGCTCTGGAGATGGAAGCGGGCATGGTTCTCCTCCTGGACCAGTCCCGTTCCACCTTGACCGCAGTCGTCTCGCGTAACCTGGCGACGGGCCATCTGGGACCGTGTCACCAGGAACTGGCCGAGGGGAGCAACAGTGCCTGGCGTGCGGTATCTGAACGCCAGGTCGTGATGGTCGAGGAGGAGACGGTCAGTGCGCCCTTCACTGACCTTCTGGATGGCGACGCCACCGTGATGCACACTGTAGCCGTGCCGTTGATGGCAAACGGCGACGTTCTCGGAGTCATCGAACTGGGCGGACGTGGCAAGCGCCTGTTTACTGAGCACGATCGCCGGTTACTGACCGCGATTGGCCAGCAAATCGGCGTCGCTTTGGACAATGCACGACTCTATGAGGGCCTCCGGGCGGCGTACGATCAGCTTCAGCAAACACAAGCGCACCTGCTCCAATCAGAGAAACTTTCCGCCTTGGGTGAGCTGGTATCTAGCATTGCTCACGAATTGAGCAACCCGCTGACTGTCATCATTGGCTATACCCAACTAATGGAGTCCAGCGAGTCTCTCAGCGAGATCAAACTGGGGTTGCGGAAAGTCCAAAAGGAATCGCAGCGCCTGGCACGTATGGTCAGCAATCTCTTGACCTTCGCCCACCAACCCGGGGAGGGTGATTGGGCACTGATCGATCTGAACGAGGTAGTCCAGCAAGTCCTGGAGCTGCGCGAATACGGTGGACGTGTGAGCAGTATCAAAATCACGGTGGACCTGGAGCCGGGCTTGCCTCGGCTGCGTGGGGATAGCTCACTGCTTCAGCAGGTCTTGTTAAACCTGATCGTCAACGCCGAACATGCGATCGTACAGACTTACCGCCCTGGGCGCATCGTGATTAGAACTTATCGAACTGATAAGGATACGATCAGGCTAGAGGTTGAAGATAATGGTCCGGGCATCTCTGAGCAAATCAAGGGAAAGATCTTCGATCCCTTCTTTACGACCAAGCCGGCAGGCCAGGGGACAGGACTGGGCCTAAGCATCTGCTACGGGATCGTCCAGGCGCATTCGGGACAGATTTGGGTAGAAAACCAGGCCGGCGACGGCACCACATTTGTGATCGAGCTACCGGCAGCCAGGGAAGAGCAGAGTACCGAGGTTCAGACAGCCGCGTTCGAGACTATCAGTCAAAGTACGGATGTCCAGGTGAAACGAGCCCTCGTCGTGGACGACGAACCACCGATTACCGATTTGCTTGTCCGGGTTCTGGAGGAGGAGGGGTGCACCGTAGACGTGGCTGGTGATGCCTCACTGGCACTGCAGCGCCTGGATCGGACGGTTTACGACCTGGTGATCTTCGATCTACGCATGCCGGGGATGGGTGGGCAGGAGCTCTACGAGTTGCTGCGCGAAGCGCGACCAGATCTGCGGTCGCGGATCGTTTTCTGCAGCGGCGACACCCTCAACCCTCGCACTAAGACTTTCCTGGAACAGACCGGCCGGCCCTGGCTCAAGAAGCCATTTCACATCCGGGATGTGCGGATGGTGATTAACCAGGTTCTGAAAGCGGCCTGATTGTGGTTTAGTACAGTTTAGCCAACTCGGACAGGATTTCGCGCGCCGCTCGTGCTGCTGCCGCACGATGGCTGACCTGGTTCTTGAGTTCAGGGGGCAACTCAGCCATTGTCCGTCCCAACTCCGGCAAGTAGAATACCGGATCGTATCCAAAGCCGTGGGTGCCGCGCGGCGCATGAATAATCTCGCCCAGGCACGCACCTTCGGCTGTATAGACTATCCCGTCAGGGTTGGCGATGGCGATCACGCACCGGAAGCGCGCCTGCCGCTGCACCTGGGGCATACCCGCCAGTCGCTGGAGGAGGAGGTCGATATTACGTTCATCTGTCGCCCCTGGCCCAGAATAGCGAGCCGAGTGCACGCCGGGTTCCCCGCCGAGGGCCGGTACTTCGAGGCCGGAATCGTCGGCCAGTGTCAAGAGGCCACTTGCCCGGGCATAGGCCCGGGCTTTGAGGACAGCATTTGCCAGAAATGTATCGCCAGTCTCTTCGATCTCGTCGGTGATGCCCACCTCCGGGAGATAAGTCAGCTCGAAGGGCACGCCCGCCAGAAGGTTGCGATACTCGGCCAGTTTACCTGCATTTCGGGTCGCGATAAGTAGTTTGCGCATACCCATCTCTCCATGACAAGGATAGCACAGGAGGCGTGAAACGTGAAACGTGTTGCCTGAAGGGGTTCTTTCGCATCACGTATCACGCCAGTTCGCACCAGGCGTGTCAAATCAAATGATAATGTTACCGAACGGAAATGGTTCACTCAAATGATA
>JBBITV010000539.1:0-2333 GCA_037440585.1 Chloroflexota bacterium | reverse complement strand
CTCATCCCGGCTGATGTCGATCTCCTCTACGCTCAATCGAAACTCTGGTTGCAAGCGGTCCAAAATCGCTTTGGCGTCTTCACATAGATGGCAGCCCGGTTTGGTGAACAGCCACACACGTGGCATCAGCGCAACTCCTTGTGTACATGCCTGCCAGGTACAGCTACAACCCAAAATTCAGAAAACTACCATAGCTCGCCAGGAACGCCAGGCGGTTGCTCAACAACAAAACTCCCATGAACACCAGCAGCCCCCCGTTAATGAGGCTGATCGTGGGCAGGTAACGTCTGAGACGCCGCAAGTATTCGGTAACCACACCAAAGGCCGCGCCGACCATCAGGAACGGAATCGCCAGTCCTATGGAGTAGATCGCCAGCAGCAAGCCACCGATAGCCACCGTCTGGCTGACGCTGGCCAGGGCGAAAATCGCGCTGAGATTGGTGCTCACGCACGGCGTCCACCCGGCTCCGAAAATCAGTCCCATCAACACCGATGTTCGCAGACCCTTGTTGCGCTGCTCCGGATTCAGCTCAATGCGCGTGTCCATGTAGAAAAAATCTGTCCGGCTGATGAACACGGCCACCCCGAAGATGAGGGCACTCTCCAGCACGCGCCCTTCCAGGAAGGTCTGGCTGACCAGTAGGTTAAGCATCGCCGCCCCCAGGCCGAGCGGCACCTGGAAGGACAGTGGAATGTCGGCGCCGGCCAGGACGACGAGGGCCAGCATGATGCTTTCGACCAAACGCACGTCTTCCTGGCGGACGTTCAAGCCAAAGTTGGCGAGGGCGACGAGCAACGCAATTCCGGTGGCCACCCACAGGCTCAGCCGGATCCCGGCCACGCGCAGCCCAAACACGACCAGGAGAATCCCGCCAGCCCGGACCAGAATAGCGATGTTGTCCTGCAACAAGTAGCCAATGAGCCCGATAGACGCGCCGAGGGCGACGAAAATGACCGAGAAGCCCAGCACGAAGGCCGCCGCGTTCAACATAGTGTCACGCCGGCCGACGATCACCCCCTCTGGCGTCATGGCGGCCCCACTCAGGTAGCCGATGTAGGCCGGAACCAGTGGCAAGACACACGGTGAGATAAACGATAGCAAGCCAGTGATAAACGCAAATACACCGGCCAGGATCGTCACATTCTGAGGATCGATCTGCATCCGGGATAAGCCTCCATGAATACATATTGCGTGTTACGTTAGGAGATCCTGACGCAACACGCAATACGCAACACGTTTGGTGGTTACTGCGCTTGCGGCCGGGGGACCGCCTGCTCCCGTGGGGGCACCGGCACCGCCGGCCGCAGGGACGACTGTTTCAAGTCCTCAAGCTCACGCCGCAGGTCCCGCTGCCGCCGTGCCAGACTGAAGATATACCCGAAGAGGGCAACGAATATAAACACATAGGCTGCAATCAAGTAATTCATCTTTACCTGTCCACTCCAGTTAAGAGATGCGTGATGCGTGAACAATTCCTCACGCATCGCGCATCATGCGCCCGACGAGCCTGTCCGGATCCGGCGCATGACCTCGACGAGCTCGGCTTTCAGTGCCACACGCTGCGCGCGGTAGGAGTCCTCATCCAGTTCCCTGGCTTCAAAACGGTCATCAAGGTGGGCCATCGCGGTCAGAAGCTGCTGCCGGCGCGACTCGAGATCGACTGCCGGCTTTAGATCGACTCCCAGCTCCGGCTCGCGCTGCACCGGTCGGCGCGAAGTAACAGGCGCGCGCGCCGGGACAGCAAACCGGCGCCCCTTGAGTAGCGGGTAGGCCACCGCTGCACCAACTACCAGAATCGCTAACCCCACGCCCAGCCACTTGACCAATTCCTGAGTCGATACAGCACTAGTGGCGCGCGAGGAGGCGGCCTGGCTGGACTCCGTTCCTGGCGGAGCAATGCGCTGCGGCAGATTCGTCAGGTCGATAGTGATTTCCTGTCCCTCAGCCAGGTTGGCGCCCATGTAGTTGAAGAACCTGATACCCGACCCGCCTTCACGGGTCTCGCGCTGGGTGAGAGGAGTCACACTGACTTGCTCGCCGACGTCGGAGACAAGGGCATTAACGTTTGCCGCGCCGTAATCGAGCTTCCGCACAAACTTGAGGTTTGGCGGTGTGAAGGTAAGCTGGTACGAGAAGAACACCTGGCGCTGGCCGGGTGGGATCGGCAGGCTGTCTGTAAAGCCGGTGGCGGTCCGGGTCGTGGAAGTGTCCATGCGGGCATCCTGGAATTCCAGGTTCGTAGCACCGGCCGGGAGGGAAAAGCGTAGGGATACCGGCTTGCCGCCTTCACCTTCCGGTTGGCCAACGTAGGCCCGGTCGCCCGTGTAGTCGA
>JBBITV010000538.1:0-2370 GCA_037440585.1 Chloroflexota bacterium | reverse complement strand
CGCCGCCCCCCCCCTCTTTTTTTTTTTTTGCACCGGGCAGGACGGCGTCGTAGCCTATTTCGTTTCTGGTGCCGGTTCCGTTGTCACAGTGCTGGAAGTCGGCGTCGCTGAGGCTGTAGCGGTGGCGGTCGTGGATGGCATTGGACTGGTAGTCGGCGTAGAGGTCTCCACTTGTATTGTGCTGGTAGCTGCCGGTGTCACCGTTGATGTCGATGTGGAAATGGGCGTAGGGGACGGCGTTGTGGTGGGGGTTCGCGTTGGGAACACAGTCGGGGTAGGGGACTTCGTTAGTGTCGACGTCGCAACTGGCGTTTTGGTTCGAGTTGGGGTCGATGTGGGCGTGCGAGATGGGGACAGCGTGGCTGTCCGTGATGGAGAAGGCGTGGGCGAGGGATGGGGTGTAGTTGTGGCCGGTGGCTTCGGCACTGTCACACATTGCGACCGGTACCCGAGCCAGCCACTAATCTCGCCTGTATCCGCGTTCACCGCAAACGTTTTGAGACAGAAGCGCGTTTCGCTGGTGCCCAGAGGCACGTGCAGACTAAGTCTCAGTGTGCCAGTCAAGCGCCTGGACTCGCCCTGGACGAGTGGCACCCGGTCCAACTTCTTGGTGCCATTGAGATACCAGGGACCGCCGACGCGCGACTCGGCGTAGATCCACGGATAGCTGTAAACGCGTGGACACTGAGAATCGGAGAAGACACTACCCGACCAGGTGATGGTCGTTGCGCCATCAAACGCCGCAACTACGTCACGCACTCCGACCAGTGGCTTACATTTACCCTCAGTGGGATGATCATCGGGGCGGCCCGGACTGGGCTGGACATTTGGAGAAACCGAAAGGGGCTTATCTGTCTCCAACTGGAGCGCCAGGGCAAGGGTAGGCCCTGAGGAGACTGCTGAGGAGACTGCAATGAAGGCGAGGACAACGAAGATGAGATGTCGCATTCTTTCCACCTTGTTTCCCAGTTCGCTGGCATCGATACGCTGTCCCCATAACTCCTAGACGTTGGGATGAACAGGGCGATATGCAAGGTGACCATGCCGGAACAAAAGAGCCAATGCGACGTGCTCGTCGCCTGGCGCCCCAACACTGGCTCAGAAGGTGGATGAATGAGACTATGCGACGATGTCCCTGGGCCTTTCGGGGGCAATTGATTGTATCGGTTTGCTCTCTCCGCATTGTTTCGTTTATCGGTGAACAGATTGCTACCTCTGTTATTATAATAACGTTTAAGATAGAGATTCGTTACCTTTCTTCACTAGCTTAAACGGTCAGGCAGGGAGCCTGGAAGCTGGCTGCTTCCTATCCGCACGGCCGTTCACCAACCTATACCCCCAACCATGCACCGTCACCAAATGGCAGGGGTGGTCAGGATCGGGCGTGATTTTTTGACGCACACGGCTCACCAGTTTTTGGAGGACCTGGTCAGCCTTATAGTAGTTCTCGTTCCAGATGGTCTTGATGATCTCGTCTTTGGCGCATCCACGGTCGCCGCGAAGGTATAACGCCTTTAGTAGTTCATACTCCAGCCGGGTCAGCCCTTCGACGCGCCATCCGTCTATCCATACCTCCCGCTTCTCCAGGTCCACCCACACACCGGACATCCGGGCCAAGACCATCGCAGCGAAGACCTCGGAGAAGACCTGGCTATTAATCACATAGCCTTTCTGCTCCAGCGCCGTGACAGTGCTCTGCGGTGCGCTCCGCCCCTGAGCCAGGGCCGCCATCGCGTTTTGCTCATCGGGAGACAGATCACTCCAGATGTGGTCGAAGTGCCCCTGCACCAGGTCGGTGAAATGCGCGCGGATCACAGCGTGATCGCCGGGCAAGGTTGGCCCCCCGTTAAGGTACGCCTCGGCGTAGCTCCAGCAGGCGTATTGCATGTACAGCGGGAACCGGCCGCCCAGCGCCAGGATCTCGGCCTGGTGGTCCTGGATCGGGAGACCAGCGCGGCGCGAGGTCTCCGCCAAAAAATGTTCGAACTCAGGCTCAGTGAAGGATCCCATGCGAATAGGAAGGAAATAGTTGAAGAAAGGTGAGGTGCTGGCGCCTGGCGGACAACACCGCTCCAGGTCTGTCCTGGTGGCCGTGACGAAGGCAATGCCGTAATGGGTGGCGCTGCCCCGCAGGAAATCAAAGAACTCGCGGGGGAATTCGTCTTCGCGGTTCACCAGCGCCTCGAACTCATCCAGGAGCAGTACCAGCTTCTGCGATCCCAACCGGTCCAGGCACTCCTCAAGCATCTGCTGATAGTCCACCGCGATTGTGTCCAGCCGCACGTCGGGTACGTGCCGGGCCACACCACGAGACATCAGGCGAAAGAAATCACTCCGCTGCCGGGTCAGGGTACAGTCAATGTAAACGAA
>JBBITV010000537.1:0-2399 GCA_037440585.1 Chloroflexota bacterium | reverse complement strand
AACTCCGCGCAGCTCGAGCTGACCCTCTTAGCCTATCCCTGTAACGTGTACCCGCAGGCACAGGTGGCAGCCGCCTACGTCATCCGCACGGCATCCGAACCGCTTCTCCGCGAGCAGCCCAGCCCGGCCAGCAGCTTCACCTACCGATTTGACCTGGCCCCCGGCCACTATGCCCTCAGCCTCTTCGGCTTCTGGCCGGCGGGCGTGCCAGGTGAGCGGTACGATGCTGACTATGGGTTTAACCTGGTCGTGCATTGACTCCCTGCATCGACCACGGCCCCGCCCACGTGATCTTCACGTTGGCCAGCTTCCCGCGCCATTCGCCGTCGTCCTCGAAGAACACCAGCTTGTTGGTGCGGGTCCGGCCGCGCCACTTGCCCTTATGTTTATCCTCGACCAGGATCTCCACAGTCTGACCCAGCAGGCGACTGTTGATCTGCCCGACAATCTCGGCTTGCAAATCGTCCAGGGCCTTACGGCGGCGCTCTTTCTCCTCGGGCGGCACGTCGTCCGGCCAGCGCGCGGCGACGGTGTTGGGGCGCGGTGAGAACATGGCCACGTGGGCCACGTCCAATTCAAGTTCCTTCAGCAAGTTGTACGTGCCCATGAACTGGGCCTCGGTCTCGCCTGGGAAGCCGACAATGATGTCGGTGGCGATGCTGGCGCCAGGCAGCTTCTCACGAATGCGCCCGATCAGCGCCCGGTAGTCGTCGACGGTGTAGCCGCGTTTCATCCGCCGCAATACCTCGTCGTCGCCAGCCTGGATGGGGACCTCGATGTGCTCGCACACCTTGGGTAGCCCGGCGACAGTATCCACCAGTTCGTCAGTCATGTAGTTCGGGTGCGACGTCAGGAAGCGAATGCGCTCCAGTCCCTCGACATCGTGCAATTCACGGAGCAAGTTTGCCAGCCCTGAGCGGTCGCCATTGTCGTAGCCGTAGCGGTCGACGATCTGGCCAAGGAGGGTCACCTCGCGCACGCCCTGCGCGACCAGGGCGCGTACCTCGCCGACGATGTCCTGGATGGGCCGGCTGCGCTCGCGGCCGCGCCGGTAGGGGATGATGCAGAAGGTGCAGACGTGATCGCAGCCATAGATAATCGGCACGTGAGCCGATACTAATCTATTGCGTTCTAAAGCAGGTAAACGAAGTGGTAGGTCTTCGTCCTGGATCCGGTAACGACGCTCTAGGTTGGCCTGCTCGATGGTCCAGACGGCCAGGTCCAGCTCGCGCGCTTTCAGGAAGTCGATCAATGGTCCTGGCTCCGAGGGCGGCATAAAAACGTCCACAAACGGGAATGCCTTGCGCAGTGGCCCCGGGTCTTTCTGACCCACCAGACAACCCATCAGGCTGATCACCGTACCCGGTCTACGCAATTTGAGTGGTTGTAACGAGCTTAGCCGGCCATATGCGCGGTCTTCGGCGCTCTGGCGCACGACACACGTGTTCAAGACGATAACGTCGGCATCCTCAACTTTTTCTGTCGCCTCAAGACCCAGTTTCTCCAACTCCGACGCCAGTCTCTGTGAATCTGCCACGTTCATCTGGCAGCCAATTGTCCAAACATTATAACGCTTCATTCCGGTAACCCCCAGGAAAGCATTCAGCCATCAGTAATCAGTAATCAGCCTCAAATCGTGAGACAGAATTATACTATGCTCTTGCGGTTGCGGCAAGACAAGAGATCATTTCACCCTCGCGGCTCACGTACACCCCATCGAAGGAGCGCGTAGGCGATTGCAGAGCAGACGACAGAGATGGCAAATAGCGGGCTGAAGCCTGCCGAGCTGGCAATCCAGCCACCCAGTAACGGGCCAATGCCGCCGGCTGGCGCCAGGGCCGTGCTGGTCAGGCCAATGTACGTCGGGCGTTCGTGGGGCGGTGCAAAGTCAAACACGATGTTGATGCCGGCAACATTTGAGCCGGCCCAGGCGGCGCCGGCCAGGATAAACGCGAGCAGCAGCCACATGCTGGCCGGCGCGACCAGAGCCACGACCGAGCTGAGGATGGCACACAGGGTTGCCCACTCCAGCACTACCTTGTGTCCACGTCGATCCCCCAACATGCCCCAGAGGGGGTTCGTGAGTGTCTGCGCCATGAACAGCCCCGAGGTCAACAGGCCCACTTCTTGGGCGCGCAAGCCAAAGCGCGTGACTGCGTACACAGATAGAAATCCAACTGCCATCGCGCCGAGGATGGCCAGGGAACGGCTTACCAGGAAGCGCGTGTAGTCGCTGTTGCGTCGTAGTATCTCCGGCAGATGTCTCCAGTAGTCACCATGGCTGACAGGCTGCGTGGATGGATCCTGGGCGAGCTCGCGGGTCAGGGCCAGGAAGAAGTAAGAGATGCTCATGCAAGCACCTGCGATCAGGAAACAGAGCGCGAAGTTAGTCGGGAAGG
>JBBITV010000536.1:0-2420 GCA_037440585.1 Chloroflexota bacterium | reverse complement strand
GAGGAGAGGACGCTCAGGCCCTTCATCGCCAAATAACCGGAGCGCAAGCAGGAGTTCAGGACGACCTCGGGTATTCTTGTGGGGCGGCTCTACGCGCCCGAGGACACCGCCGACCTGAACTACGCCGAGGACCTGGGGATGCCGGGCGAGTACCCCTTCACCCGCGGCATCTACCCGACCATGTATCGTGGCCGTTTGTGGACGATGCGCCAGTACGCTGGCTATGCCACCGCCGAAGAGTCGAACCGGCGCTACCGCTTCCTGCTCCAGCAAGGACAGACCGGCCTGTCTGTCGCCTTCGACCTGCCCAACCAGATCGGGTACGCCGCCGATCATCACCTGTCTGAAGGCGAAGTCGGGAAAGTTGGCGTGTCGATCTCGTCGCTGGAGGACATGGAAACGCTATTCGACGGCATTCCACTGGGCAAGGTCAGCACCTCGATGACGATCAACGCCACGGCGTCCATCCTGCTGGCTCTGTACATCGCCGTCGGCAAGCAGCAGGGGGTTGATCCCAAGCAGTTGCGGGGCACGATCCAGAATGATATCCTGAAGGAATACATCGCCCGCGGCACCTATCGTTTTCCGCCCGCGCCTTCTATGCGCTTGATCACCGACATCTTTGCCTACTGCCGCGACCACGTTCCCCACTGGAACACCATCAGCATCAGTGGCTACCACATGCGAGAGGCGGGCTGTACGGCGGTCCAGGAAGTCGCCTTCACCCTGTCCGACGGGATCGAGTACGTCCAGGCGGCGATGCGCGCCGGGTTGGACGTCGATGACTTCGCCCCGCAGTTATCCTTCTTCTTCGCTGCGGACAACAATCTGCTGGAAGAGGTGGCCAAGTTTCGCGCGGCCCGGCGGCTCTGGGCCAAAATCATGCGCGAGCGCTTTGGAGCCAGGGACCCGCGCTCGTGGATGCTGCGTTTCCACACCCAGACCTCGGGCGCGTCGCTCACGGCACAACAGCCGGACAACAACGTCGTACGCGTCACCATCCAGGCGCTGGCGGCCGTGTTGGGCGGCACCCAGTCGTTGCACACCAATTCCCGCGACGAGGCGCTGGCGTTGCCGACCGAGGAGTCGGTCCAGATCGCCCTGCGCACGCAGCAGATTATCGCCTACGAGTCGGGTGTCGCCGAGTCGGTCGATCCGCTGGCGGGAAGCTACCTGGTCGAGAGCCTGACCGACGAGATCGAACGCCGGGCGACCGACTACATTGAAAAGGTAGATGCGCTGGGTGGGGCGCTCAAGGCGATTGAGACCGGCTACATCCAGCGCGAAATTCAGGACAGCGCGTATCGCTATCAGCGCGAGGTGGAGGCGAAAGAGCGCATCGTCGTCGGGATGAACGAGTTCTTGGTGCGCGAGGAGACTCGGCCTAAAACCCTGCGCGTCGATCCGGCGGTCCGCGACCGGCAGTCGGCGAAACTGGCTGCCCTGCGCGCCCGCCGTGACCATGTCCGTGTCCAACACTTGCTGGCCGATCTGCAAGCCGCCGCCCGCACCGACGCGAACCTGATGCCGTACCTCATCGCCTGCGTCGAAGGTTATGCCACCATTGGCGAAATTTGTGCGTCGCTGGAGCAGGTGTTTGGGGTGTATACGCCGGCGCTGGTGTTATAGGCGTCAAACGTGAAACGTCAAACGTCAATTATGTATCACGTTTGACGTTTGACGTTTTACGTTTCACATGGGGAGACAACAATGCTCAAACGTATAGACCACGTCGCCATCGTCGTCAAATCGATCGACGAGACGCTAAAATTCTGGAACGAAAGCCTGGGGTTGAGCCTCAGCCACGTCGCCCATGAAGAAGGGCAGCGCGTGAAAGTCGCCTTTCTGCCGGTGGGCGACAGCGAAGTCGAGCTGCTGGAACCCAGCGATGGGAAGAGTGGAGTGGCGCGCTACCTGGAAAAGCGTGGCGAGGGTATCCATCACCTGTGCTTTGAGGTCGAGAACCTTGACGCGGCCGTGGCGCAGCTCAAGCGCCAGGGTGTACAGCTTATCGACGAAACGCCCTACGTTACGGTCAGTGGCAACAAGGCGGTCTTCATCCATCCCCGGTCCACCCACGGCGTGCTGGTCGAGTTGTATGAGAAGCCAGTATCCCAATGACCAAAGCCCAATGACCAATGACCAAATCCCAATGACCAAATTTGGGATTTGGGATTTGGGATTTGGGATTTGGTCATTGATTGGTTATTGGTCATTCTTATTACTCGTCATCCTGTTCGCCTGCTCCGCCAGCAGCGCTCAATCGCAATCCGGCTCGCTGCCGCCTCTGAAAGAAGGTAACACTCGACTCGGGATCAACTTCATCCCCCCCACCCAACCCTGGCGCCGCCGTGCCACGACTTTGGGCGGCGGTGCCAATAGCGGGCAGGTTAACGGGGAGGTCATAGGGTCGGTACCTG
>JBBITV010000535.1:0-2424 GCA_037440585.1 Chloroflexota bacterium | reverse complement strand
AAGCGGTGGTGGGTAAGCCGGTTAGCCAGCTCGCCGTCATTAGTCAAGAAGAGCAGCCCTTCGCTGTCGTAATCAAGGCGACCGACGGGGTAAATGCGCGCCTTAACGTCGACCAGGTCCAGCACGGTGGGTCGGCCCTGGGGGTCGCGGACGGTGGAGACGTAACCCGGGGGCTTATTCAGCAAGATGTAAATCCGGGGCTCAGCGACTTGAATGCGGCGACCGTCAACCTCAAGCACGTCGCGTTGTGGATCGACCCGGGTGCCCAACTCAGTGACAACCTGGCCGTTGACCCGGACGCGACCAGCCAGGATCATGTCCTCAATCTTGCGCCGCGATGCGACGCCAGCGTGGGCGAGGACTTTTTGAAGACGCTCTTCCATGTCAATGACTAAATCCCAAATCCCAAATCCCAAATATAGTTATTGGGATTGGGTCATTGGTCATTGGGATTTGTCCAGCGGGGGTAGCTCACTCAGCTCTTTCAACCCGAAATGCTGGAGAAAGGCGAACGTGGTGCCGTAAAGGATGGGCCGGCCCACCTGTTCAAGCCGCCCGGTTTCCTCGATCAATCCCTTCGCCAGCAAGCTCCGTACCACCCCGTCCGAGTTCACACCGCGAATGGCCTCAATCTGCGGGCGCGTGACCGGCTGGCGGTAGGCGATGATCGCCAGGGTCTCCAGCGCAGCCGGCGTTAGCCGCGTCGAGGCTTGCAGGCCCAGGAAGCGCTCGACCAGGGGGGCTGATTCAGGCGCAGTCACCATCTGAACGCGATTGCGCTGGCGCTGGAGGCGGATACCCCGGTCTTGATATTCGCTGGCCAGCTTGGCCAGGGCCTGCTCAACTTGTTCGAGGGGGATTTCCAGCGTCCGCGCCAGGTTTTCAACTGGTACTGCCTCGTCGGCGACGAAAAGCAAGCTTTCGATCAGCCCTTTGACCTTTTGCGGGGTGTCCATATCTTCGCCTTGTAAGCATGCAGCCATTAGCAACTGGCCAGTTGCTGATGGCTAATAGCTGAATTTGCCTTTTGCGACCTGTTGACCCTCATGCTATAATCTGCCACATGGATCTGTTGAACCTTTGTCTGGCGCCAGGAATGTGGGCTTCAGCCCGCGGAGCTACTGGATATGGCAGCCTGAAGTCTGCGCTCCAGCGATTTGCCAGGCTCCGGTATATGCTCTGGACAGGCTGGGTGCTATCCATGTTTGCATTGGCGAGCTGTCAGAGCAGTCGAGCAGTTGCACCTGAGCCGTGCCAGAAGGAGAATCCTATAGTTGTCTCGCGTGAGGCGGCCACCGCATTGCAGAATAAGCTGCTCGCAAACTTTGGCGAACGCGCGCCACGGCAATTCCGCCTCACGACGGACGATGTGGAGGTGACCTCGTATCTGGCCATCCAGACCGCTGGGTCCAACCTGGATGCCCCGCAGGTATGGTTTATCAAAGGCGGGGCGTGCATGACCGGAGTGCTGCTGGTCATCGGTCCCCTGAGGTCGACTTTCTCCGCCCGCGTAGCAACTCAAGTTGAAGATGGACAGGTGCAGTTACGTGTCGAACATCTCAGGTTGGGCCGGTGGACGGTGCCGGAGTCTCTGAACGGCATGCTGTCCCGCATCGCCGATGAAACTCTCCAGGACGCCCGGCAGAGCTTTCGGATTACGGAATTGGAAATCGAGCCGGGTCGCTTCACGGTCGCTGGCACGCGGTGAAGTAATGCGTACTGCGTGTCGCGTGAATAGTTTTCACGCAACACGCAACACGTATCACGTTGTTGGCGGAAGAATTGGCGGCGCAGGCGCAGGCCGGCGTCCATAAGGTGCATGGTGAATGTTGACCACGATCTTGCGCAGCGTCAGGCCCATGCGCTGTTCAATCACCTCCCGGGCGACGTTGACCACCTCGCTTGTTTTGGCCGGCACATCCACGTCCGGCGCTGTTTCAATATCTAGCCTCACATCGATAGCTTTGCCACGGCTCACGATCTTTGGGCTGACGCGGATGACGTCGGCAAGCTCAGAGACGCTGTACGTCAGGCGCTGGGCGACGGATTCGATAGACATGGCCGCCTCGCCGCCTTCGACCTGGCGGATACGGACGGTCTGGCGCGGCGCCGGACGCACCTCTAGCCACAACAGAGCGAGCACGAGCAGGATCAAGCCCGTACCGATGACGATGCCCACGATGCGCGTGCCCAAGGGCAGATTAGTGAGATTGGTCAGGAAGCCCTGAAGGGCGCCAATGGTTGGGGCGGGGAGAGCGACCATAACCATAAGCAGAACCAGGAAGGGGATGGTGAGCAGCAAGCCGAGCAGGGTAAAGATTCGATTGAAGACGTTCATGTGTGCCTCCGTGGATGGCGGCTAGTCAGCGATGCGGTATCTTATCAGGGTCCAGAATGCCACAAACGCATCGTGCAGGCCGATCT
>JBBITV010000534.1:0-2427 GCA_037440585.1 Chloroflexota bacterium | reverse complement strand
GCACGATCGCGCGCAACATCCGGCAGCCGGATCAACCCACTACCGGTCTGCCAGGTCGGTTCCATCCCTTCGCCTCGGTCAAGGGCAAGCATCCCCCCGAAGAGGCTCAGTTGACCCACGTCCTGGGCGTGGTGATGATGCTGGCTCTCGCTCATCATGGCGTCGACCACCGCCAGAATTTGCGAACGGCGGCCAAAGCTATCGAAGGCGCCCGCCTTGATCAGGCATTCCAATGCGCGGCGGTTCACCTGGCGCAAGTCCACGCGCCGGCAAAACTCGTCCAGCGTGCGGAATGGTCCGTCGGCGCGGGCCTTCAAGATAGCCTCCACCGGCCCCTGGCCGACGTTCTTGATGGCGCCCAGGCCGAACCGGATCGCCCGATGAGTCTCGGAGTCCTGGGTCTGGGGTCCGGAGTCTGATCTGAGAAACTGAGTTTGACTCCGGACTCCGGACTCTGGACTAATAGACTCTATTGTGAAGTCAAACTGGCTCCTGTTGACGTCCGGCGGCAACACCGGAATGCCCAGATGCTGGGCATCGGCGACAAGCGACGCGATCTTTTCAGTGTTGCCCATTTCAACCGATAGCATGGCCGTCAGGTATTCGACAGGATATTTGGCTTTGAGGTAGGCCGTCTGGCAGGTGATGACGGCGTAGTCGGCAGCGTGGCTGTTGTGGACCAGGATGTCGTTGGCGACGAAGTTGTGGAAGTCGGGCACGGTGAGGTCATACGTCTGCTTTTCACCGGCGCGTTCAATGCTGACGATCTCGTCCCAGTAAATGTCGTTGTCGGCATACCTGGAGAGATCGGGGCTATCGAAGTATTCAGCTAAGCGGGCGATGGTCTCGCGGCGAAAGCCGCGCTTAGATGCTGAGTTGGTGGGATAGAATTCTTTTTGGGCAACGCCAGCCTCATCCCGCATTTGCTGCCACGAAATACCAGCGGCTGCTTTCTCGGCTCTCACAATCTCTTTCAATTGGGTGGGAATCACATCGCGGGTGCCACGAGCCGTATCGTTAACCGCCGCCAGCGCATCAGTGCAGAGTTGCCGGTATCGTTGGCTAACGAACTGTGTGCCTACGGTTGCCGCGAAATTCTTGATATGTGCACCGCCCATCACATGAACCTGGTAACCGGTGCGTCCCCCACGATAGGGAAAGATCGTCGTGCGTAGTCGGCTCACCACACCCAGGCGTAGCAGAAGGTGCTGCACCTGCCGCGCCAGGCGCTCAGAGGCTGTTGCGTAGTAGGCGTGAATGTAACCATCGTGCTGCGTGGTCAGAGAACCATCGCCTGTCCATAGGCGACTCAGTAGCAATGCAACCTGCCGGTTATTCAACTCGAAAGCCGCGGCCGGGATTTCCTTCTCTCTAGCTGTCTTACCCCAGATTCCCAAGTCTTTCGCCCAACGCACCACGCCTGGCTCCTGGTTTCGTCGGATACGCCGGGCATAGACCGAGTAAGAGCCCTTGTGCAGGCTGACACTACAGCTCACGTTATCGAATTGCTCGACGGCCTTCAGGTAATCCGCCAGTTGTTCTCGATCCTGCGTATAGTAATAAACCGAGTGGGTATGGCAGAGATTACCCTCCGCCAGGAGATGGCCCAGCACAATTACTTCATGATCGGGCCACTGCGTCTTACCTTCTATAGGCAAGCGGCGAGGCACAGCGATCAGATCTCCCACATGTAACTCTTCCAGCAGTCGCCAGCCATCAAAAGTATAGAAGGGATGATTACCGGTCGTTTCAATCTGCCGTCCCAGGTGCGTCTTTAGACGAAAGACCGGTTTGACGCCGTTGTTGTGCACCATGGCAACAAGGTGGAGCCCCAACTTCAGCGTCTCCGTATCGCAGACCACCGTCTGATCGAGGTGCGCTCTACCATTGTAAAGGTCTTCCATTTTCACTAGTCGCCCCGTGCGGGCGTCAACCAATTCTACCTCGCCCGAAATGCATTTATTGAAGCCGTATCTGGCGAAGTACTCAATATCGTCAAAGATCTGGTTGGCCGTCCCATCGGGAAAACCGCGCTCGACAGCGCCTTTCACAAACTTGTCCCGGTGCCGGAGCAATTCCTCTTTCTTCTTCTTTCCAACCGCTCGCCGCATCAGGTCGGCTTCACCGGCATCGTAGCCAGCCAGGTCAGTCGCCATCCGGATCAGTTGTTCCTGATAAACGCAGATCCCGAAAGTCTCAGCTAGAATCGGCTCTAGCTTGGGGTGGCGGTACTTGACTGGCTCTCGGCCGTGCTTGCGCGCGATGTAAGTCGGGATATATTCCATCGGGCCGGGGCGGTAGAGGGCCAGGACGGCGACGATGTCCTCGAAGGTCGTCGGCTGCATCTCCATGAGGACGCGGCGCATCCCCTGGCCTTCCACCTGGAAGATGCCTTGCACGTCGCCACTCGAAAGTAGCTTGAAGATG
>JBBITV010000533.1:0-2435 GCA_037440585.1 Chloroflexota bacterium | reverse complement strand
GGCGCAGGCGCAGCAGGAAACCGCGCGGGCGCAGCAGGAACTGGCGCAGGCGCAGAAGCGCACCGAGGAGCGGCTCAGTGAATTCATACAACACACCGATGTGCGGCTGGATAAACTGGCACGGGTTGTCTCTCAACTTGGGAGGGCTGTGGGAAGTCTAACTAACACGTTTGGTTTCAGCCTGGAGGAGTTTGTAGGGGCTTTGTTACCTCCCTATCTGCAGCGGTACAAGGGCATTACTAACTTGAGTCTGGAGAGGCGCTACTTTGACCTGGGCGGTGGTCGACGAGAAGAAGTTGATCTGGTTGGCGAGGGGCAGCAGGATGGACGGACCGTGACCGTGCTGGTGGAATGCCGAACTACAGTGGGTGCGACCGAGATGCGGAGGCTGGCCAAGAAGTTAGAGGCGGTGGTCAAGACGTTAGGTGATCGAGAGACAACTTGTGTGGCCGTCGCCATGAATGTACATCCATCGGCAGAGCCGGTGGCTGAGGCAAAAGGTGTGTGGATAGTCCCATATAGTCGGATTAATCGCGAGCGGGGATAAGCGGAATCAGGAGAGGCTGTGGATGGAGGTGAAGACTGTGCTGCAACAACCCGAAGGCGTAGACAGACAGCCGTTCCGCTTCCCCTCTTACTTCAGCGGTGGATCTGAAAATCAACTGTCGCCAGAAAAACCGGCAACCCTCGCACTGTATTGCGATCCTTCTCCCTTTCGGCCTCAGACAGTTCGTCCCAGGGAACCAGGACAGGGCTGATCTTCCCTGCCAGGTTCTTCGTGCCAGGGGCGTAGCTCCAGCCCGCGCGCACGCGCTCCTCGACAAAGCGCTCGTGCTCCATCCGGGCCAGCCGCTCGACTTCCTCGGGCGTGAATTCGAACCGCTCCGCGTCCCAATCGGTCAAGGGCGCAATGCCACAACCGATGGCCCTTAGCTTCACGCCGATGTGATCTGCCTGGCGCCGGTTGGACTCCTTGAGGCTCTCCGGCAATTCGTCCCAGGGCACCATCGCAGGGTTGGTCTCAGGCGTCTGGCCCAACTGTGCCTGGTGGCGCACGTAGTCTTCGTGGATGGCGCGGGCCAGGATCTCGTGGGTGCCACCGAGCAACAGGTCCGGCGTGCAGGTCCGGTCCAGCAGGCCAAAGGCGTGCAGGTTGTCGAAGCTGCCGCTGCCCTGCACCCCGCGCAGAAGCGTGGCCAACCCTGCATCGTGGGTCATCCGGACCACGATGGGAATTCTGCGCCCTCTGACGTGCTGAAATAGCGCCAACCCCGCCGCCAGCCCAAACGAGTCGTTATCCAGGCAAACGTACACGGTCGTGACGTCGCACTGGCCGTGGGCGTCGAAAAGGAACCTGGCCTGCTGAAACTCGGGCCAGCGAATGTCCATCTGTTGGGGAACCAGCTCGCAGGCGTTCTCCAACCGGGGGTACTGCAAGCGCAACGATTCGACTTTCCGGTCTGCCTCCCGGTCAATGATCGTGATGCGCAGCCGCTCATCGGGCGCGGGATGTCTGGCCCACCAGCCGCGCGCCGCGTGCACCACCAGGCTCTGCCCCAAGCGCCCCAGGCCGATCACCAGCACATGCGGCCGGCGGCCTTGAGTCATGCCTGTTGAATCGAAGGGTGGGTGCTCGTTCAGCAAGGCCCGCGCGCCGCTGTCGAACAGGTTGAAGAACTCCAGCCGGAACGAGCCGACCATCTCCGTGGTAATCTCCTGCTCTCGTAGGAGGTTGCAGAGTTGGGGATCGACGATCTGGACGAAACATGACAGTGCCTGGCCGTCACGTGCCCCAACCAGTTCGCGGGCATGGACCGCGATTTCGGCGTTGGCCCCATCGCCACAGACGGAGACGAGGTGCCGGGCTTTGTGGACGCCGGCCTGACGCAACATTTCCCGCCTGGTCGCATCGCCGATCAGCACAATCGCGCCTTGCTCCCGGCAGGGTTGGATGAAGTCATTGTGTTCGTCTTGCTCGATGGCAACCACCCGCTCGCCGCGCTCGAGGAACCCTCTGGCCAGCAGCCAGCCCGTGCGGCCCAGCCCGCAGACCACGACGTGATCCCGGATGAAGCGCAGGCGGAGCGACTGAAGGCGTTCGTAGAAGATCGCCGCCAATGCTTGCACGGCGGTGTAGGCGGCGACGGCCGGCGCCAGGAGCCGGGCCACTTCCAGTTCCCAGGGTATGGGCGGGGGGACGGCGCCGGATTGCAGCGGGATCAGTTGCAGTGCCAGGTAGAACAGGTCCCAGGGGGAGCGGGTTTCGCGGAGTGCCACAAAGTACCTGGCGAATCCGGTATACCCCAGATACAACGTGGTCAGCCACAGCCCGCCTAGCACGAGCCAGCGGTAATCGTGCCACTTGTGGCGAATGTGTTTACGCCAAAAGGTTCTGAGAAGACGAACGGTTTTCCAGGCCTGAGGCATCGCTTTCC
>JBBITV010000532.1:0-2441 GCA_037440585.1 Chloroflexota bacterium | reverse complement strand
GGTGGATGACCACGTAGTCCGGGCGGACAGGGCCAAAGTCGTAGCCCTCGACATAGGTCTTGAACTCCGGGACGGTGAGGCCGCGGCCGATGTAGAGAAATTGCTCCTGGGAGACGGCGCGGGTGCGGCGCCTTCTAACGACATGTCTGGGCAAGTCAAAGTCTTCAATTTCGGTGGTCATGGTAGTTGTGGGGCGTTCTGCAGCGCCGGTAGGGTAGTGGCGGCAGTCTGCCGATCTCCTTTCTTTTACCTTCCTGTTTCGCCCTCATAGTTCTTGATTGCCCTCGCCAGCTCTACCAGTTCCTCGAATTCCTGGTGGAATCCGGCGATAATCGTTTCCGGGTCCGGCACCAGGCCGGCATCCGTGGCGACGCCCAGGGTCACCTGGCCGGCGTAGCTCAGGATGCTCACCCCCAGGCCCAGGCGGCCGGATTGCGGCACCCAGAACATGATGCCGCGAATGGGCTTGCCGGCCAGGTAAACCGTCTCAGGCGGTCCTGGCACGTTCGTCATCACCGCCGTTGCCTTGAGCCCGAAGATATTGACGACAATATCTTGAACTTCCGCGGGCGCCATGCCAATCGCGTTAAGGATTCCAAAAGCTATGACTGCTTCTGGCGATCCCTTGATCTCCTCCATACGGCGTTTCACGTCAAACAGGCGGTCAACCAGGTCGTCGACGCCGACGGGCAGAGAGAGAAACACGAGACCAAAACGGTTGCCGAGTTCTGGAGCAGAGTCCGGTGGGCGTAAGTTGACGGGTACGACCGCCCGGATATCGATGCCTTCTGCCAGCTCACCACGAGCTTGCATGTAGCGTCGCAAAGCGCCTGTGACCGCAGCGAGCAGCACATCGTTGACTGTGGCGCCGGTGATACGCCCGACGGCTTTGACATCTGCCAGCGGAATAGGAGTCGACCATGCTGCGCGTTTGGCCACACCCAGTTTCCCCTTGAAGATCGTCTTCGGATCCGGACCGATCAGCAACAGCTTACCCAGCGCGGCCGCACCGCTGGCGCCCATCTTCGCCAGGTCAAGGGCGCGAGAGGGATTGTCAAGGATCTCCATACCTTCGTCTCGCAACGTTTTCGTAACACGTCGAGTGGTTCGGACGGCGGTGGCCGCGGGCCGGAACAGCGTCGCCAGAGGATTCCATGCCTGGGTTTGCTTTTTGACTGTCTCAGGGCTGGGCCACGGCGCATTGGGGTCTGTGTCGGTCATAGAGAGCAGCACGTGCATGAGGGCAATACCGTCGGCAATGCAGTGATGCAACCGGGCGAACAGGGCGCAGCCACCGTCGAGGTTTTCAATGAGGTGCATCTGCCACACGGGCTTGGAGAAATCCAGCGGGGTACTCATTAGATCGCTGACCAGCGCCTGGAGGGCAACCTGGTCGCCCGGCGCGGGCAAAGCGATGCGGTGCAAATGAGCGTTGAGATCAAAATTAGGATCCGTCTCCCAGTAAGGCGTGCCCCAGGGGCGCTTTGGCTGAACCACACGTTGCCGGAAGCGGTCGAACCGCAAGAGGCGATGTTCGACCGTCGCCTTCAGGCGCTCAAAATCCAGGGGCTGGTCGAACATGAGCACCCCCGCGACCATCATCAAGTTGGTGGGGTCTTCCATCCGCAGCCACGCGGTATCGACGTTTGAGAAAGGTTGGGTTCGTTTGCCAAGTATAGCCATTGCGCCATCTCCTTGCCAGTGCACATTGGGGGGCTGGACAATCTTCTTGGCCTTATTCGCCGCTTTGACAGGAATGGCCTTAAAGCATATAATATTATCAAATGCAGCCGAATACTGCCAGTATTGGTGGGTGTCTTGAGTTCGTCGCAGGACTAGGCTGTTCCCCCTAACCAAGGGGGTTTTTCTTTATCCTGTCCCAAGGTCCCTGAGATAACCCTCTTTGTTTCCGTGCTCAAACAGTCCCCTTGGCGGGTCGAGACCCTTCGCTCCGCTCAGGGTGACAACACCAAGTCTCGTCTAGTAGATTAGCATTTACTGGTGCCTCAGCACAGTTCCGTCCATTAGTCCCGCCTCAACCAGCGCCCCCCGGATCGCCCCCTCCTCCAACCCAGACATCAGCCACACTTCCAACCCCGGCTGCCGCTCCACCAGGGCCAGCATCTCCCGCACCTTGCTCAACATGCCGCCCGTAACGTCGAAGCCGGTCGCGCCGCCAAGCTGGGCCTCTACATCGGGCAGGCTGGCTGGGGTGATCACCGGAATCGGGCGCGCAGCCGGATCGCGAACCGGGTCGCCGGTCAATACGCCAGCCACCTCGCCAGCCAGAATGATGCGTGTGGGCGATAGGTGTTGCGCCAGATAAGCAAAAATCTGCTCCGTCGAGATAATCGTGTAGCCGAGACCTTCGTCCAGCGCCACGTCCCCGTAGACCAGGGGCACGCAGCCGGCCGCCAGCAGGTCCCGGATGGGCGCAACAT
>JBBITV010000531.1:0-2448 GCA_037440585.1 Chloroflexota bacterium | reverse complement strand
TTCGCCCTGGTCTGCTCGATCACCCGGCCCTCGGCCACTTCCCAGATCGAGACTGCCGGGAATAGCTTGAAGAATACTACGAACAGCAGCGCAAACAGCGCAAACGAGGCGACGGTCAATGACAGCTCAGCCTCACTTGGGATATAGAAGGCGAATGGTATCAGGCGCGGGTGGGTCAGGGTCGGCACGACGATATTCCAGCGTTCCAACCACATGCCGAGGAGCACCGGTAACGCCGCCAACAGCGTGCTGCCGACAATGTTCCGCTTGAGCCAGGGCAGCGCGGCCACCCCGGCCAGGATGAAGAACACTGCTGCGATAGCAAAGCCGATCAAACGCGAGTTGAAAAGGGGAACGACGGATGTGACGACGACGGGCTGCTCCGCCGTCATCCAGGCCAGCGCCAGCCCAACCAGGACGGATGCTGTCGCATAGCGCGCGCGCATAATAGATACCCGCGTCAACGCGGCCGGTGCCAGCTTGGGAGCAAGCAGAATCCAGAAGGCGATCATCATACAGACGACCATGAGCCAGAAGCCGCCCGCGTATTCACCAAACAGCTTGTCCAGCAGGATTGGAAACTCAGCGCCTTCCTGGCCGGCGGCCAGCGTCAGGTGCTCGGCGTAAGTGAAGTAGAACCAGATCGCCGTCATCGCAATTTGCAGGTAGCTCAGGTACGTAAACTGCTTTTCAGTAATGTAGGATTCCAGGTTCAACACCTTACGCGCAGCGGTCATCGCGACGAACAGAGCTGCGATCCCGGAGAAGATCGCGCCGACGACGAAATAGGGGCCGAAGATAGTGCTGTGCCAGCCGGGCTGCACCGTCGTCGCCAGGATCCAGGAGATGATGGTGTGCACGGAGACAGCGATGGGGATGATGATGATCGCCATGATGCCGATGGCCTTCTCGAGCCGGATCCACTGGGTGCGATTCCCACGCCAACCCAGGGACAGTACATTGTATAAAATGCGCCGCCAGCGTGGAGCGTCGGCCGGCATATTATCTCGTACAATCGCCAGGTCGGGAATGAGGGGCATGAACAGGTAGCTGACGCTACCCAGGAAGTACGCAGTCACCGACACCGCATCCCAAAGCAGCGGCGACTGCGACCGGCCGTAGATGAACAGGTAAAGCATCCGGTCTGGCCGGCCCAGGTCAAAGAAAATCTGAAGTGTCCCGACGACCAGGGCGAAGACCGTGATCGCCTCAGCGATGCGGGTGACGGGCCGCCGCCACTCGGCCTGGGTCACACGCAAGATGGCGGAGATAAGCGTCCCGGCGTGTCTGATGCCAATGAAGAACACGAAGTTCACCATGTAAACGCCCCAATATGCAGGGCGTTGCATCCCGGTGACTCCCAGCCCGAAGACAATCTGGCGTAGATAGGTGAAGGCTCCCCAGACGACGATGGCGCCCAGGATGCCTACGATCAGGTAAAACCGGGGCCCGATGCGAAACAATGGGTCGACCAGGTTCTCTTTGTCCTTTGGATCGATACGTAACATGTGCTAGCCCTCCGTCAAGTAGATCACTTTGGGATGCGTGCCCACGTCTTCCAGAACCCGGAAGGCGCGCGTGCTCTTTTCGGCCAGCGAGACGATGCTGTTCGGATCGTCCAGGTCGCCGAAGTAACGCGCCTTGCCGGTGCAGGTCTGCACGCAGGCCGGGGTGTACTCGTCATTGCGAAACTCGCGCCCCTCAGCCTGGGCACGCGCGCGCGCTTTGTGCAGGCGGTGGATACAGAAGGTGCACTTCTCTACGACGCCCTTGGGTCGCACGGCCGGACCTTCAAGCTGGCCTGGACCGACGACCTTGTCCGGGTTCAGGTGTTCCCGCATGATGCCTTCCCATTCGGGCTCGTACCAGGTAAAGTATCGCACCCCGTACGGGCAGGCTACTGTGCAGAGCCGGCAGCCAATGCAGCGCTCATAGTTCTGGCGTACAATGCCTTCAGGATCCTTGTAAGTCGCCTGTACCGGGCAAACCTTAATGCAGGGCGGGTTCTCGCAATGCTGGCAGGGTCGCGGGAGATAACGGGCTTTCACATTCGGGTATTCGCCGGATTCGCTACCGCTGGTCGGAAAGGGAAACACGTCGTTCCAGCGGTTGGCCCGGCCCATCGCCGCCTGCTCCGGCGGCACCGCTGAGGTGTTGTTCTCCATCCGGCACGCAGCGGTGCACCCCTGGCAGGCTACACATTTATCCAGATCAACAGCCATCGCCCAGCGTGGCATAACCACCTCCGAATTTTGGATTTTGGATTTTAGATTTTGGATTGGACTCGATCTGCGCGTTGAATCTCAACTTGTAGCGGCCAGCAAATCCAAAATCCAAAATCTAAAATCTAAAATCTACTTGTACACTTTGACTCTCGTCCGGGTGAACGAGGCCAATCCGGTCAAGGGCTCGGTCACAGAACTCATCAACTCCAGGGCGTTAATCCCC
>JBBITV010000530.1:0-2476 GCA_037440585.1 Chloroflexota bacterium | reverse complement strand
GTCACATACGCCCTTGTTTTTCCCCTGTTCATCCTGATCTTGTTCGGAGGTCTCACTGCATGGCGCTTCATTTCCGTCAAGCAGTCCCTGCACCTGGGAACTTACCAGGCCGCGCGGGAACTGTCGCGAGTAGGGCGCACGTTACCAGAGGACCAGTGGCGCGCGCGTGCGGAAGCCGTCGTGCGCAACGTTGTCACCCGAGAGTTAAGGCGCAACTTCCTCATCCCGCCCGATGCCGTTGTCTCGCTAAGCGTGTCGGTGCAGGTGCCGGCGGTTCTGGACATCGGGGGCGCCTGCAACGTGATGCAGGAACGCGTCCTGAGGGACATCTTGTTCGATATCGACACCCAGCTTCAGTGGCCGGCATCTGTGCGCATCCCGTTCCTGGGAACTTACGACTTTACCCTGCAGGAGCGCCAAACCACTTACATTGAGTGTCCCCGAAACTGGGAGCCTCCGCCTGAAGGATACACCTACTGACCCTGCGTCGTCCATCCCCCATCCCTGAGGTACCTGGCAGACCTGACAGGTCTTTGAGACCTGTCAGGTCTGGGTGCCTGGCCTCGCCATTCCCTTGACGCACCCGGATCGCTGTGTTATAATTCCCCACAATCCAGGCCCCACATTGGTCCTCTTCTCGTCGAGTCGCCCGTCCTCGGCTGCGAAAAGTGAACTTGAGGTGAGTATGCGTCAGATGATGATCGGTTCTGAAAGCGCGATGGAGTTGGAAATGCCAGGCCAGGTAGCAGCTCCCACTACGAGCCGGCGTCTTGTGCCTCTCATCGCCACAGTCGTAGTCGCCGTGCTCCTCTGGGAAGGGGCCAAAATGGTCCTGGCCCTGCCCGACTACAAGCTACCTCACCTGTTTGATATTATGCGCGAGTTCTTTGCGGAGAATTCACAAGGCGAGCTCAAGCTGGTCGCCCTCGGCCGAGATGCCGGCGTAACCTTGGGTGAAGCACTCGTTGGTTTTGTTATTGGCGGGCTGGCCGGGTTTCTTCTGGCGGTGATCTTTACCCACTCGCGGTTGATCGAACGTGGCCTGCTGCCCTACGTGATTGCCTCGCAAACCGTGCCTATCCTGGCTATTGCGCCGATGGTTGTCGTCTGGCTCGGCACGTCCTGGGTTTCCAAGGCGGTGATCGCGTCGTACCTGACGTTTTTCCCCGTGACGATCAATGCCTTGCGCGGCCTGACGTCCATCGACGTGGACTCGCTGGCGCTGATGCGCTCCTACGCTGCCAGCACCCAGCAGATTTTTTTCAAGCTCCGGTTGCCTTCTGCCCTGCCGTACATCTTCACGGCTCTCAAGATTTCGGCTACCGCCAGTGTGATCGGGGCTATCATCGGTGAATTACCCGTCGGATCGACCCAGGGGATTGGGGTGAACATCGTTTACGGGGCACAGTACAACACTTTCCAACCCGCCTTCTTATGGGCGACCATCACCGTTGCCGCCCTGGTGGGAATTGTGTTCTATGTACTCGTCACCATCGTTGAGCACCGCGTCGTCATCTGGCACGTCTCCGGTCAGGAGTAATATTGGCTGCATGTCCCAGAACAATACTGCTCTTATCGAAGTGAGGAACATCTCCAAGGCCTTCGGCGATGGCGCCGGGCGCGTCGTTGCCCTGTATAGCGTCAGCCTGTCGATCCAGCAAGGGGAGTTTGTTTCGTTGATCGGCCCTTCCGGCTGCGGCAAGTCAACCCTGCTGCGGGTGATCGGTGATCTGATCCAGCCCTCACAAGGGCAGATCACCATCAAAGGCAAATCCCCGCACCAGGCGCGCCTGGACCGGGATTACGGGATCGTCTTCCAGGCACCCGTACTCTATGACTGGCGCACCGTCATCAAGAATGTTCAACTCCCCCTCGAAGTCATGAAGTATCCCAAGTCCGAATGGGAGGAGCGGGCCATGCGGATGCTGGAGCTCGTGGGCCTCAGCGATTTTCGCCATCATTACCCGTGGCAACTCTCCGGTGGCATGCAGCAACGCGTCTCCATCGCCCGGGCGTTGGTGTTCAATCCGTCCATCCTGCTCATGGATGAGCCCTTTGGCGCTCTGGACGAGCTGACCCGTGAGCGCCTGAACATGGAGCTGCTCAATATCTGGGAGAAAACCGGAACCACGATCATCTTCGTAACCCACAGCATCCCCGAAGCTGTATTCCTGTCGAGCCGGGTCGTGGTGATGACTCCCCGGCCGGGCAAGATCGAGAAAATCGTCAACATCGATCTGCCCCGTCCACGCACGTTCGAGACGCGTGAACAGACCCGCTATTTCGAGCTGGTGACGGAAGTGCGGGAGAGCTTGCGAGAAACGTGATGCGTGAAACGTCAAACGTGAAATCATGACGTTTGACGTTTGACGAAGCGAGTTGTCGAATGGCCGCCGATCTAACCGAAATCTACACTCAAGACGCCGCAGACCAATTGCTGGTCGCCCACCGCACACGGCAAGCGATCCGGCACTAC
>JBBITV010000529.1:0-2500 GCA_037440585.1 Chloroflexota bacterium | reverse complement strand
CGGCCTGGGCATCTGGCTGGGGCGAAGCTTGAAGCCATCGGAGTCCGTGGGGATGAGCCTGCCCGGTGGCGTGCAATCGTCGGCCGCAGAGGCGGCGCTCGCGCCAGGCGCGCTGCTTCCCCCACGCCGGGACGTCAAGTTGAAGCCTGAGACCGTGAGTGTCAAGGGCGATCCTGCCGCCCCGGTGACTATCTATGAATTCTCGGACTACCAGTGACCGTGGTGCGGGCGCCATGCACGGGAGGTGCTCCCTCTTCTGGAAGAAGAGTTCGTCAAAACCGGCAAAGTCTACTACGTTTACAAGGATTTCATCGTCTACGGCCAGGAATCAGAAAAGCTGGCCCAGTTGGCCCGCTGTGCCGGGGTCCAGGGCAAATTCTGGCCGGTGCACGACTGGCTGTATGCCAATCAGGACCCCTGGAAACGCAAGAGCAACCTGTGGGAGCTCGTCTTCGGCGGCATCAGCGGATCAGGGTTGGATCTCGGGGCGGCCCGCGACTGCCTGGATCAGAACCAGTTCCAGGCCGCTGTGAGCGCCATGCAAGACGAAGCAACCCGGATCGGGGCACGGGGCACGCCCACGTTCCTGGTCAATGGCCGAACCTTCACGGGTTACGTGCCCTGGCCGCGCTTCAAGGCCATTATCGAGCAGGTGCTGGTGGAAGATCAGGAGAAGTGAACCCATGAATACTCTCATCAATTTGTTACTCATGGTGCTGGGCAGCGCTGCCCTGGTCGTGTTTCTGGCGGTGACGATGATGTTCCTGACCTACCTGGAGCGCAAGATCGTCGCCCGCATCCAGGACCGGGTCGGCCCCAACCGGGTGGGCCACCTGGGGCTGATGCAGCCCATGGCCGACATGGTCAAGATGTTCATCAAAGAGGATATCACCCCCCGGGCGGCTCACCGCTGGATCTTCAACCTGGCGCCGATCCTGGTCGTGCCGCCCGCGCTGCTGGTCTTCGCCGTCATCCCCTTCGGCCGGGGTATCGTCGGCGCCGACCTGAACATCGGCTTCCTGTACGTCATTGCCCTGTCCTCGACGACGACTATCGCCCTGTTTATGGCGGGCTGGGGCGCCCGTAACAAGTATGCCTTGCTCGGGGCGATGCGGGCGGTGGCCCAGATCGTCAGCTACGAGATTCCGCAGGTGCTCTCGGTCATCGGCGTGCTGATGGTGGCCGGGTCACTGTCCATGGTGCGCATCGTCGAAGCCCAGCAGCCGCTGTGGTTCATCCTGTTGCAGCCGGTAGGCTTCCTGATCTTCCTCATCGCCTCCGTCGCCGAGCTGAACCGCACCCCCTTCGACATTCCGGAAGCGGAGTCCGAGCTGGTGGCCGGACACCACATCGAGTACAGCGGGCTCAAGTTCGGGATGTTCATGCTGGCGGAATACGTCAGCGTCTTCGCCATCGCGGCGGTGGCGGTCACGCTGTTCCTGGGCGGCTGGCGGGGGCCGTTCCTGCCCTCGTGGTTGTGGTTCCTGCTGAAGGCCTACGCCGTGGTGTTTATCCTGATGTGGTTGCGGGGCACGCTGCCGCGGCTGCGAGTGGATCAGTTGATGAACCTCGCCTGGAAGGGGCTGGTGCCGCTCGCCCTGGGGAATCTGCTCACCGCGGCCCTGGCGACGGTGCTGACGGTTCAGACCAGCCCCTTCGTCCGGCTGATGGGGTTCACCCTGGCGAACGTGCTCGTCGTCACACCGCTGGTGATCGTCACGAGTCTGCGGCAACCGGAGGCCGAGCCGGCGGCGCCCGCGCCACGGGAGGTACCGGCGATGCAGCCGCAACCTGGGCCACAATGAGGCGCCATCGTGAAACTGTTAGAACTGCGCACCGCTGCCCGGTCCCTGCGCTGTGCCGAGTGCCGCCAGGAGATCCAGGGGACACCCATCCAGGCCCATGGCAAGCTATTCTGCCATCCCTGGCACGCCGAGCGCTACCCTCGCACCCATCGCTCTTTCTGGAAACGGGCCTGGCGGGCGCTGATTCATCCCGACCCAGACGGGGGTGGTGGCGGGGGCTGCTGCGGATAGGAGGTGAAATCGGTGTCGGATACGCTCCTGGCTACCAAGCTGTATATTCCCCCAGCGCGGCCCGAAGTGGTGTCGCGCCCCCGCCTGACCGGCCGCCTGGACGTCAAGCCGCCGCGCAAGCTGACCCTCATCTCCGCCCCGGCCGGGTTTGGCAAGACCACCCTGGTGAGAGACTGGGTGCAGGGCCTGGCGCACCCCGTCGCCTGGCTCTCCCTGGACGAAGGCGACAACGACCTGGGCCGGTTTCTAACCTATTTGGTCGTGGCGCTGCAACAGGTCGACAGCGCCATTGGGCAAACCGTCCAGGGCGCCCTACAATCTGCCCGGCTTCCCCCTGTTCAGTCACTGGTCACTGCCTCGATCAACGACATCGCCGCCATGCCCACCACCTTCGTCCTCGTTCTGGACGATTATCATGCGACTGGCACGTCTGCTGTATCAGGCGGCCGCGCGTGGGGGATGCC
>JBBITV010000528.1:2232-2502 GCA_037440585.1 Chloroflexota bacterium | reverse complement strand
AGGATCTTGAGGAAGAGCCCGCCGGGCCGCGCGTCGGACGCGAGCACCTTCCCGCTCGCCTCGGCGGTCATCTGCTCGTTGAGCCGGTCCGCCACCCGCTCCGCTTGGCGCCGCCCGTTGCAGAAGATGAGCGTGGTACGATGCTGGCGGATGAGCTCCAAGGTCCTGGTGACGAGGATGGGCCAGATAGACCCGCCCGGCAGATCGCGGAAGTCGCGTGCCACACTCACGACCCGCAAGTCCAACTTCTTCTCGTCGCTGGCATCCACG
>JBBITV010000528.1:0-2222 GCA_037440585.1 Chloroflexota bacterium | reverse complement strand
CGGGGAATTAGAGATTGGACCCTTCGCTTCCCCTTCGCTGCGCTCAAGGGCATGGCTCAAGGGCAAGGATTGGGGATGGGAGATGGGCCACTCCGCTCCGCCCAGGAAGCGCGCCACTTCGTCCAGCGGCCTCTGGGTGGCCGAGAGGCCGATGCGCTGGACGGGCTGGCCGGCCAGGTGGGCCAGGCGTTCCAGGCTGAGGGCCAGGTGGACGCCGCGCTTGTTGCCACACACCGTGTGAATCTCGTCCACGATGACGGTGCGGGCACTCCGGAACAGCTCGCGGGTCTGTGGGGCGGTGAGCATCAGGTAGAGCGACTCCGGAGTGGTGATGAGGATGTGGGGCGGTTGGCGCAGCATGGCGGCCCGCAGACTTTGCGGCGTGTCCCCAGTGCGCACGGCGACGCGGATCGACGGCGGCGCCAGCCCCATTTCCCGCGCCGTGTGGCTGATACCCTTGAGCGGAGCGCGCAGGTTGCGCTCGATGTCGTAGTTGAGCGCTTTAAGAGGGGAGACGTACACCAGGCGAATGCCAGGGAGCGTGGTTTCAGGCGCCTCCGCGCTTTCGCGCAGCAGCTCGTCAATACCCCATAGGAACGCAGCCAGGGTCTTGCCGGTGCCGGTCGGCGCCAGGATCAAGGTATGTTCGCCGCGTTGAATGGGCGGCCAGCCCTGGACCTGAGGGGCGGTCGGCCGGGCGAAGGTTTGGCTGAACCATTCCCGTACGGGCGGGGAAAAGCTCTCGAGTACGTCTGCCATAGCTGTCCCTCTAGAACATCTGGTCGTGTCTAGAGGATATACCAAGTCTGCCGGTCTGTCAAGCCGAAGTTGGGCGGTGGTGGGGGATCGGCCCACTGGAAGCTGGGCCGCTAATCCCAAGCGATAAGCTGCTCGGAAGCAATTGCCGTCTGTCTGGCGATGGGTATCTACTGCCACCTCCTGTAGATGCCCATCGCCAGAGAAATGCCGATGACGCGGCAAAATGCCTGTCGGCAGGCATTAGCCGCCCAGCTTTCAGTGGGCGGATTGCTCCAGTATCCCTCAACGTGCTGTTCCACGCTCCGGCGTTCCAGGCCGGAGTGGTACATCTCAGAACCACCTGGCTTATGGCCCGGGCATCTTGTTGAACCTACCCTCAGGTACTTGTCCATCCCCCTCACTACGTGTATAATTGAGCCTGTCGGTTGCCTTTTATGCCTCGTCTGAGTCGAAGCAAAGGAGAGGATGAATGGAACTCGAAAGCTATTTTGACTTCTCTAATCCGAATATTATCCGCCTCAAGGGGACAGGACAGACCATGCCGCTCTCCCTATTGTGGGAAGGTATTGATGCGGACTGATAACTCCCGCTTTCTTCAAGAACTCGACCGCCGAGTCCTCATCTACGACGGCGCGATGGGCACCTCACTCCAAAAACTCGATCTCACCGCCGAGGACTTCGGCGGCGAGCGCTATTTTGGCTGCATTGATTACCTGGTCATCACGAAGCCCGAGGCCGTCGAGGCTGTGCACTGCAGCTTTCTGGATGTGGGCTGCGATGTGCTGGAAACCGACACATTTCGGGCGAATCGCATCACCCTGAAAGAATATGGGCTCCAGGACCGGGTGATCGAGATCAACCGGACGGCGGCTCAACTGGCGCGGCGCCTGGCCGGCGAGTACAGCACGCCTGAAAAACCGCGCTTTGTCGCCGGATCCATCGGGCCGAGCGGGATGCTGCCGTCCAGCACCGATCCCGTCCTGAGCAACGTGACCTTTGACGAGTTGGTGGACGTCTTTCGCGAGCAGGCGGCCGGGTTGATCCAGGGCGGGGTGGACGTGCTGCTTATCGAGACCAGCCAGGATATCCTGGAGGTCAAGGCGGCGATCTTTGGCTGCCGCCAGGCGATGGCAGAAACCGGCCAGGTGCTTCCAATCCAGTGCCAGGTCGCCCTGGATACTTCGGGGCGGATGCTCCTGGGCACCGACATCTCGGCGGTGCTGGCGACCCTGGAGACGTTGCCCATCGACATCATTGGCCTCAACTGCTCAACCGGGCCCGAGCACATGCGCGAGCCTATCCGTTACCTGGGCGAGAATGCGACGTTACCCGTTTCCTGCATCCCCAACGCTGGGCTGCCTATCAACACCGGCACCGGCGAAGCGGTGTATCCCCTGGAGCCGGAGCCCATGGCCCAGGCACTCCATGAATTCGTTACCAAATTCGGCGTCCGCATCGTCGGC
>JBBITV010000527.1:0-2512 GCA_037440585.1 Chloroflexota bacterium | reverse complement strand
ATCGCCGTGAAAGTGGCTTCCTTTTGCACCAACAGGTCCTCGAGCTGCGGGTCAGTGTCGTCCGGCGGCGGCAGGTCGGCGGCGCGCACGCCGTTGATCAGTGGATACCCCACCACGCCGAGGGCGATGGCGGCCATCAGGCCGATGATGATGAATTCCATGGATTCCCCTCTTCTAACAGTCTCAGTTGATCACGAAAGTGTCACCCCTTCACTCCGTTCAGGGTAGAGATTCTCCGCTCAGAATGACAAAACCGTGATCTACTGAGTCTACACAAACTCTTCCAATTCACGTTGGAATTGCTCTTCGTATCGCCTCCAAACCTCGGGCGTAGCCGCCGGAATAGACAACGGCGCCCTCCGCTGCCGGCCGACCCACTGCCGCAACAGAAAGGTGATGCCTGCTCCACCCACGGCGATGGCGATAAAGGGCAACGTCCAGGCGGTCAGGTTAAAGCCCTGCTTCGTCGGGGCGGAGAGCACCTTCTCACCATACTGCTCGACGAAGTAGTCGATGATTTGCTGTGGCGATTGGCCCTGGTCGAGTTTCTCCCGGATCACGGCCCGCATCTGGTCCGAGGTGCCGCAGGTACACGTGTTGAGAATCATGGTGCACCCACACTGGCACATAATGTTGGCCGCGATCTGGTCGACTTCAACGCCGGCCATCGCCGGCTGGATCCAGGCGAGACTGACTACCAAGGCAATCGCTATGAGTCGAAGGATACGCATGTTGCCACTCCCCAGCCGTAGGTCATACTTGGACTGTGACCTACAGTTTCCAATTACCCGGCAGGTTGCAGCGCCAGCTCCCGCGCCCGCACCCGCGCCAGCGCTCGCTCTTCTTTCGGATCGGGCCAGACGGCGATGACCGTCCCCAGGATGAGCACTGCGCCGCCGATCCACATCCAGACCAATAAAGGATTGATGATCGCTTTCAACGTCACCGTCTCGCCGTTGTTGTCCCATCCGGCCAGAATCAAGTAGAGGTCTTCAACCAGATCGGTGCGGATCGCCACTTCTGTGGTAGGCTGCTCAGCGTGCTTGTGGTAATTCTTGGCCGGGCTCAACACCCCGATGGGCTGGCCGCCCTTGAATACCCGCAGCGTCGCTTCGACCACGTCGTAGCCTTCCGCCGGGTACTGGCGCAGGCCGTCGTATTGCAGGCTGTAATCCCGCAGCTTGATCATCTCTCCCCGCTTGATCGTGCCCTCCGTCTCCTGCTTGTAGAAGGTCGAGCCCGTAATGGCTATGGCGACCATGATCACTCCCACGTGAATGACGTAGCCGCCATAGCGCCGCCGGTTGCTGTCCACCAGCCTCTGGAACGCCAGGAGATAATTCTCCCCCAGGGAGCGGTGCCGGGCGCGGAGGCCCCGGTAGAACTCGGAGACGATGGTAGCCGTGACGAAGGCGCTGACCGAGTAGCCCACTAACGCCAGCTCGTTGCGTACCCCGTAGAGGAAAAACAAGGCGACGGCAGTGATCACGCCGAAGATCAGGGGATACAGGAAATTCCGGACCAGGTTGGCGCCCGTCGCCCGGCGCCAACCGATCAGTGGACACACCCCAACGAGCACCAGGAGCACGAGAAAGATGGGCGCGTTCACCTGGTTGAAGAACGGCGCCCCCACGGTGACCTTGTTGCCGGTGACCGCTTCCGAAACCATCGGGAAGATAGTGCCCCACACCGTGGCGAAGGTGGCCCCCACCAGGATCAGGTTGTTCAGCAGGAAGCTGGCCTCGCGCGAGACGAAGGAGTCCAGCTCATTGTCGCTGCGCAACGCCGGCAGGCGCAGGCTCAACAGGTACACGAAGGTCACGCTGGTCAGGCCCATGAAGGCCAGGAAATACGGCCCCATGCTCGACACACCGAAGGCGTGAACGGACTGGATGATGCCACTGCGGGTGATGAACGTGCCCAGGATCGAGAGAATAAAGCTCAGCATGACCAGCACCAGGTTCCAGACCTTGAGCATCCCGCGCCGCTCCTGGATCATCACCGAGTGCAGGTAGGCAGTGGCGACCAGCCAGGGCATGAGAGACGCATTTTCCACCGGGTCCCAGGCCCAATACCCGCCCCAACCCAGCTCGACGTAGGCCCACTGGCCGCCAAAGCCGATACCCAACGTGAGAAACAGCCACGCCCACAGCGTCCAGCGCCGGGTCGTCCGGATCCACAGGTCATTCAGCCGGCCGGTGACGAGGGCCGCCATGCCGAACGCGAAGGGGATGGTGAAGCCCACGTAGCCCAGGTATTGGGTGATGGGGTGAAAGAACATCCCGGGATTCTGGAGCAGAGGGTTGAGGCCGTTGCCGTCCTGGGGCACGAAGGGCAGCCGCTCGAAAGGATTGGTAACCACGGTCATCAGGATGAGAAAGAACGCCTCGGTGATCATGATCCCGGCCCGGACGTAGGGCATCAGTTCCTGGTTCTGCTGCCGGTTCTGGACCTCGACCACCACTGCGAACATAGCCAGGACCCAGCCCCAGAATAGGAGCGAGCCTTCCTG
>JBBITV010000526.1:1842-2544 GCA_037440585.1 Chloroflexota bacterium | reverse complement strand
ATGCCAACCATTGCCATGCCACCGTGCATCCCGCCCTGCATCATGCTCTGCATCATACCCTCTACGAACTGGCGGGCGGTTGGCGACAGGTCTGGCACCACCGCCTGGGTCAGCGCCATCTCCTTCATCATGGCTGCCTCGCCGTGCTCCTGGAGGATGCCCATGTGCGTCATCATCAGGCGCATGCGCTTCTCCTCCGGGAAGCTGGCCAGGGCCTCGAAGCGGCTCTGGAAGAGCTTCTTCTTGTCCGCCTCGGGCAGCGTGTCCACGGCCTGCATCATCTGGGCCATGGCCTGCTGGCGCTCCGCGTCGGCCATGTCGACGAACATGCTCAGACGGTCGGTCATCATCGTCCGGCGCTGCTCCTCGGGCAGCGCCACCAGCGCTTTCACCATATCGATCATGGACTCGGCCTCCTTTGAGAGTCTCGTGCGCAAATCCAGCCGCGCATCGTGATATCCTGCCTCCCATCCATTTACCCCTGCACCCCGATCTGGCTGCTTTCCCTGTGGCACCTCCCTTTCCTGAATATCCCTATCCCCAGGTGGGGGATATGCCCTCTAAAAATATAGAGAGAGGCCGTAGCCCCTCTCTTACACCTATCCGGCACAGCAGCTCAACTTTGCCACGTCCTTCTCGAAGGACAGCGTCGCCAGCTTCAACCCCTCGGCGTTGGTCAGGTAGGGGAACATCGTCTCGCGC
>JBBITV010000526.1:0-1832 GCA_037440585.1 Chloroflexota bacterium | reverse complement strand
CCCCCCCCTCCACCCCCCCGCCGTTGGCCCGGACGGGCACCACCGCCCCCCGACCCCCCCCCCCGGGCCGCCCCACCCCAACCCCAGTACCGCCAGTTGGATCATCTCGCCGGCCTCGGGCGCCAGGATGTGCGCGCCGAGCAGCCGGTCGGTCGCGTGGTCGGCGACGAGCTTGATCAGCCCGCGCGTGTCGCGCGCCGCGAGGGCGCGGGGAACGTGTAGCATCGGCAGCGTGCTCACCTTCACGTCGTAGCCCTGTTCGCGGGCCTGGGCTTCCGTGAGCCCGGCGCTGGCCACCTGCGGATCGGTGAAGGTGATGCGCGGGATGTAGGCCACGTCGTAAGTGCGGCCAGCGTTAGTAAGCGCGTTCTCGGCCGCCAGCATGCCGGAATAGGCCGCCACGTACACGAACATGTCCCGCCCGGTCACGTCGCCAGCAGCGAACACGGCCGGATTGTGCGTCTGGAGCCGATCATTGACCACGATCTCGCCGCGCCGGCCAAGTTTCACCCCGGTTTCTTCCAGCCCCAAACCAGCCGTGTTTGGGCGACGACCGGTGGCGACGAGCAACTGCTCGGCGTCGAACGTCACCTCCGTGTCGTTCCTGGTTCCGGTCAAGATGTAGCGTCCATCACGCCTTTCAACTTTAGCCGTCTTGAAATTGGCGACCACCCGCAGACCCTCTTCTTCCAGATACCCGGCCAGCGCGGCGCTGACGTCTTCGTCTTCAAATGGCGCAATGCGCGGCAGCACTTCGAGCACCGTCACATATGTGCCCGCGCGGGCGTAGACTTGCGCCAGTTCCAGCCCGACGGCATTCGCCCCGAGCACAATCATCGATTTGGGAAGTTCTTTCAGGTCCAGCGCAGAAGTACTGTCAAGGTAGGGCACTTGGTTGAGGCCGGGGATCGGCGCCGCCCACGGCTTGGCGCCGGTGGCGACGATGATCTTGCCGGCGGTGTAGGGCTGGCCGTCGATCTCCACGCCGTTGCCGCCGGTCAGCCTGGCGCGGCCCTGGATGTAAGTGATCTCGGGATAGGCCGCCAATACGTCGACGTATTTGGCCTGGCGGAGCTCATTGACCAGCTCATCTTTGTGGGCGATGACCTCTGGCCAACTGATGCGGCCCGGTGCGGTGTGCACGCCCCGGAAGCGGTGTTGCCCGGCGAGGTGATACAACTCCACCGTGCGGATGAGTGTCTTGGAGGGCACGCAGCCTACGTTGACACACGTACCGCCAATCGTACTGGCTTCAACCAGCGCCACCCGCGCGCCCAGCTCTGCCCCTTTGATGGCCGCGGCAAACCCGGCCGAGCCCCCACCGATGACCATCAAGTCGAAGCCGTCGTCGCCACGCGGCCGGAAACCGCTACCATCCAGTGGCTCCCGTTCGCGCACCGCCGCCTGATACCCGGCTGCCGCCACCGCTGCTTGAAGCGCAGCCTCGCTCACTCCGGCCGTAGCAATGACCGTCGCCCGGGCTGATTCCCACCCCGGCACCTCGACGTGACTCACGCCGGGAACCGTTTGCAAGGCGCGAGTGACGTGGCGTGCGCAGTTGTCACACGTCATTCCGTCGACACGGAGGGCTATTCGCTCCTGATTCGCCATGGGTCTCTATCTCCTTGTCCAGTTAACAAGTGTTTTCATAGGCCCCAGTTAGTCCCCATCCCCCCCAGGGGGATACTGTTCAAATTATAGATCGATTTGGACTTGCTGTCAAGTGGGCTACCATTACGAGCAGGGCTTTCCCAAAGTCGGACGAAGGGCACCGAGAACGAGCACGACACGGATTCTGCCACGGATTACACGGAAGGCTAGCCAGGCATGTC
>JBBITV010000525.1:0-2553 GCA_037440585.1 Chloroflexota bacterium | reverse complement strand
CAACTAGATCCGAGCGCAGGCGCAGCATCACCGGCTGGGTTTCCGGGTCGCCGAAGCGCACGTTGAACTCGATCACTTTCGGTGCGCCGCTGGCGTCGATCATCAACCCGGCATACAGGAAGCCGGTGAACGGCACGCCGTCGGCGGCAGCGCGCCTGATGAAATCAACCCCCTTGCGCGCCATTACGTCGACCAGATAGTCCTCAGGACGGCTGCCATAGGCGACGATCCGGCCGTTCTCGTTGAGCTTGTAGTTGTACTCGGAATAGGAATTGCCTCCGCCAGGACTGTACCACTCGCTCCAACCCGGCGGGATATAGGTCAAAGTTAGGCGATCTGGGTAACCGTTGAGGTATTTGCCCACGAGCACGGTGCGATAACCAGCAGCTTCCAGCCACGTGGCCACGGTGGAATTCTCAAGGCCCAGGGCATGGAACATCTGGAAGCCGCCGTCTGGGGGCGTATTCGTCAGAATCTGGGTATTGTGGGCGTATTGGCCACGCAGGATCGAGGCCCGTGACGGGCAACAGAGCGACACGTTGACCAGAAAATTCTTGAACGTCGTGCCCTGATCTGCCAGGAGCGCCTTCAGCCGGGGCAGGTAATCCAGGGACTGGAGCTGGAGGTCCAGATCGTCGGTGAGGATAAAGATGATGTTGGGGCGATGCGCTCGCGCTGTTTCTTCCTGCACGACTGGCCCATCCGGAGCTATGCCAACTGGCGACGCTTGAAGGGCCGTCGCGCCCGCTACCGTGCAGGCAAGCAATATACCGGCTGCCAGCAGCACCAGGGGCCGCATCGCGCGACCCACGGTGAAACGAAGCTTTAGCCTGTCCATAGTTACCCTTGTTTCGCAATAGCGCATTATTCGCGCCCTGAACGAAGTGAATGGGTGAATTTTGCGCTATTGCGTAAATTGACAGCATTGGCAAAAAGGACCGAATTTGGACCGAACTTGGACCTTTTTATGACTCGCTTATGCTAAACTCCTGTTACCTACCCGTTCCACTCTCATGTGCGCGCCTGAGCAATGACCAAATCCTCCCTTCCCCCTGCTTCGGGGGGAGCAAGGGGGGGTGGGCATTGATTAAGGTGGGAGGATGCAATCCAGGCCATTCTATCGGAGCCTTCGCTTTAAACTCATTGCTGGGGTCGTCGCCATTCTCGCGGCGATGAGCGTTCTGTTCTACGTCCAATACGTCTACCAGCGCGACCGCATGATCGAAAGCCTCCAGCCCGATCTCGGGCAGGTGGCACGGGCCAGCCTGCGGCAGTCGATGCTCAAGCGTGACCCGGGTGAGACGCAAACCCTGGTCGACAGTATCAGCCGCCAGGAGCGGGTGCGCGACGTCATGATCCTCAACAGCACCAGCCAGGTCCGCTTTGCGCCAGGCGGCCGGCGCGTCGGGCAGACGATGGACATCGCCGATCCGGCGTGCCAGATCTGCCACCGCCTCGGAACCTCCATGCGCCAGACGCGGGCTTCATTCACCGCCACGAACGGCGAGCGCATCCTGCGCACCGTCGAGGCGATTAGTAATGAACCCGCCTGCCAGACCTGCCATAATCCGGCCGATCACATTATCGGCGTCCTGATCACCGATTTCTCCCTGGCCGACATCGACCGGCGCCTGCTCTCCGACTTGCAAAGCACTTTTCTGATGCTGTTTGCCTCGTCGCTGGCGATTACCCTGGTCCTCAATGCGGCGCTCAATCGCACGGTTGTCTCCAGGGTGGAGCGGTTTGTGAGCGCGATGCAGCGCCTCGGCCAGGGAGACGTGACCCAACGGTTGGACGCCAGTGGCAAGGACGAATTTGCCGACCTGGCGACGGCCTTCAATCGGCTGGCGGACAGCCTGCAAGAACGTGCGGCCCTGGAGCAGAAAGTCCGCGAGCGCACGGAGGCGCTCCAGGTACAGACCGCGCGCCTGTCGGCCCTGCACAGTATCACGACCACCACCAGCCAGTCCCTCGCTCTCAACGAGGTGTTGGAGCGCGGCCTTTCGCAGGTGGTCGAGGTCACCCGGGCCGAAGCCGGAGAGGTACACCTGGTCGACCGGGACTCGGACCGGATGCAGTTGCGCGCCCACCTGGGCTCCCCACCCGAGTTCTTGCAAGCCGATGCGATCATTCCCGTGGGCCAGTGTATCTGCGGCCTGGCCAGCCACCTGACCCAGCCTCTGGTCGTGGAGGACGTAACGCGCGATCCTCGGGCGACACGCCTCACATGCCAGCGCATGGGCTTCCGTTCGGTCATGTGCGTCCCTCTCAAGTCCAAAGACCGGGCGTTGGGCGTGCTCACCGTCCACAGTCGCGAACCGGGCCACTTTACCGCTGACGATGTCGAATTATTAACGGCTGTCGGCAACCAGCTAGGCGTCGCTCTGGAAAACGCCCAGCTTTACCAAGAAATGGAACACCGGGTTCAGGAGCTTTCAAAGGAAGTGCAGCACCTGGCGGTGCTGGAGGAGCGCGACCGGATCGCCCGGGAGATGCACGACGGTCTGGCCCAGACGTTGGGCTACCTGAATCTCAAGCTGAAAACAGTGGGGT
>JBBITV010000524.1:0-2566 GCA_037440585.1 Chloroflexota bacterium | reverse complement strand
GTGGCGACGCGGTCGAGGTCAAGATTGGCCAGGGGGCCAAGCCGGGGATGGGTGGCCACCTGCTAGGATCGAAGGTGACCGAGGAGATCGCCCGTGTGCGCGGCATTCCCGCTGGCAGCGATGCCCTCTCGCCGTGCCGCTACTATGACGTGACGACGTTCGAGGACCTGAAGCACATGGTCGCCTTCCTGCGCGACGTGACCGACTACCGGGTGCCGATCCTCATGAAACTTGGCCCCAGCCGGCCCTACGAGGACGTCCGGCTGGCGGCGCTGGCCGGCGTCGACGCGATTTCGTTGGACGGACTGGCGGGCGGGACAGGTTGCTCGCCGGACATCGTCACCCAAAGCGTGGGCATCCCGACGATTGCGTGCATCCCGCCGGCCGCGCGGGCGCTGAAAGACCTGGGCCTGCACCGCAAGGTCAAGCTGATCGCCCTGGGCGGCATCCGGGGTGGGCTGGACGCCTTCAAAGCCCTGGCCCTGGGCGCGGACGCCGTGGGATTCGGGACGGCGGCGGAGATCGCGATGGGCTGCCGGGCGTGTATGGCCTGCCACCTGGGCCGCTGCCCATACGGCATCACCTCTCAGGACCCGCGCCTGCGGGCGCGCCTGCACCCCGAAGAGGCCGCCGACCGGTTGGTCAAGTTCCTCAAAGCGACCGTCGAGGAGATCAAGATGCTGACCATGCTCTCCGGCCACGACGACATCGCCGACCTGAGCGACGAGGACCTGCGCGCGCTGGACTACAACACGGCGGCAATTACGGGCCTCAAGCTCGTCGGCTACGAGCGGCGGCTGCCGATGTGGGAGAACGGGCACGCGGGGAGCTGGGCGTCGCTGGCGAGTGAGTTGTCAGAGGTAACGGGGTAGAGACCACAGTTCGGGCGGCAATGTAATTGCTGCCCGAACTATTTATAGGGTATTTCTTCTTGTCCTTGTTCTGTCAGGCGGACACAATGAGTAGCACGCGCGAGAACTTTGCTTTCATACAGGCTGGACGCTGTACGGAAGAGACGCAGCACGTTGTCGAGGACGCCGATCACTGTGTCCGCATCAGCACTTCGGCCTACGGCAGGGATGATTACACCCGGGTGTTTGCGGTGCGGGTAGCGACGCGAATCGGCCAGACCTTCATCGCGCGTAAGGAGGATACGTTTCGTGGAGCGGGCGTATTGATAGTGGAACCAATCGTCACGAGAAGCATAGCCAAGGTCTACAGCATGCTGACCACTATGCCCCTTGCGACGCAAGTAAGCAAAGGTCTTCTCACGGGGAATGTGCTCGTCGAGGTAGAAGCGCACCGCCTACTCCACGCTGACTTCGCTGTATCCCATGTTTTCGATTGCGTATCGGATTGCTGCCACCACCTGTTCGCGACTGTACTGAGAATAGTCGGCGAGAAATTGCTCAAGGGTGCGGCCAGCCTCGAGGTAGCCCATCACCCAATCAATCGGCATGCGTGTGCCGGTGATACAGGGTTGGCCGCCCATGATGCGCGGGTTGCTGGTCACCGGTGGCAAAGGGCGGATTTCCAGTTCGATCACCTGGTTGTTCGTAAGCCCCTCTGCCTGGTCCAACGGCTCGAAGATGCCATTTCTGTAGATCGCCCGGATAGACGTATTCATCGCTCACCTCCTGGTTCAGGCGCAATTATACAGACCGTCCGCCAGCAAGTCAAGGAATCGGTTGAAGTGGAACGCAGGAGTATGGTATAATAGTGTTGTCAGGGATGAATTGGCTCGGTTAGTGTAACGGAAGTGTCGAAAGGAGGGTGCGATGCCATCCCCATTTCCAGGTATGGACCCCTATTTGGAAGGCGAAATGTGGCAGGAGTTTCATGAGACGCTGGCTGGCGCAATCCGTGCTCAGCTTATACCACTACTGGCACCTAAGTATGTGGCCTTGCTGGCGAAACGCTACGTGATCGATCATCCCGCGCTCGGCATTTTCGATTTGCCACCGGAGCGGATTATCTATCCCGATGTCCATGTGGTTGCGCCTCCCGGACCAGCTTTTACCCTGGCACCCGGCCAGGCAGGTGTGGCTGTCGCCGAGCCGGTCGCGGAGATCCCCAGCCCGTTATCAGAAGAGGTACCGGTTCTAAGCGTGGAAATCCGCGATGTGGCGCAACGCCGGCTGGTCACTATTATCGAGATTCTTTCGCCCGTCAACAAGCACGGCGACGGGGTGCGCGTGTATAATGAGCGGCGTGAGGGATTGATGCAAACTCGGACGCACCTGTTGGAGATTGACCTGTTGCGGCAGGGCCGGCGCATCTACCTGCTGGGCGAGCCGCCGCCTGCGCCTTATTACGTCTATTTGAGCCGTTGGCAACGCCGTCCTTACACCCAAGTCTGGACGATTTCCCTGCGCGAGCCTTTGCCTACCGTGCCCGTTCCCCTATTGCCCCCAGACCCTGACGTTCCCCTGGACTTGCAGGCTGCCGTCAAAGCCTGTTTCGACCTGGTGGGCTACGAGCGCCTGTTGGATTACACCAGCCCACCACCCTCACCCGAATTGAGCACCGAAGATATGGCGTGGCTGGCCGAGACCCTACGTGCCGC
>JBBITV010000523.1:0-2613 GCA_037440585.1 Chloroflexota bacterium | reverse complement strand
AGCGCTTGAGTCGCTTGAACCGTCGAGAAGCTGAAGCGCTAAAGCGCTTACTACGAACCACGAGGCCGTGTCGAATATGTTTCTACGTGTGCTCAGTCGTTCACTTCGCCAACGTTGGAGCCGGATTGTCGTGGCCATCATTGCCGTGACGATGGGGGCGGCGCTCGTCAGTGCAGCACTCAGTGTAGCGTCGGGCATGGGTGAGAAGGTGGGCCGGTCGCTGCGGGCGTACGGGGCCAATCTGCTGATCGTGCCACGCTCGGCGGCCGGGATGGAGAGTACGCTGGATCAGACGGGCCTGTCAATTCTGGAGCAGAGTGAGCTGGCGGCGGCCCTGACCGGGTATGCGCCGTTCCTCTTTGCCGTGGCCGAGACGGGCGGACAGCCGGTCGCGATTGTCGGGACGTGGTTCGACGCCGTGCGGACGGTGAGTCCGTGGTGGCAGGTGGACGGCGCGTGGATCGAGAAGCGTGATGACCGGCAACGCGCGTTGATCGGCGTGCGGGCCGCCGAGAAGCTGGGCCTGAAGGCCGGGAATGAGGTGGTGCTGCGCTATGGAGACCTCGAGCGTAGGTTCCAGGTGGCCGGAGTCGTGACCACCGGCGGCCCGGAAGACGGGCAGGTGTTTGTGACGCTGGCTGCGGCCCAGGAGTTGGCCGGGCAGGTTGGGCGGGTGAATCTGGTCCAGGTCAGTGTGCTGGGAGCGCAGCGCCCCCTGGAGGCGGTCGCCACGGAGATTGAGGCGGCGCTGCCGGATGCGCAGGTCAAGAGCGTGCGCCAGGTGGCCCTGGCGGAACGGGCGCTGGTCGACCGGGTCGAGCTGCTGCTGGGGTTGATCAGCCTGGTGGTGCTGGCAGCGGCGGCGCTGGGGGTGATGGCGACGATGACGACGGCAGTGTTGGAGCGACGGCGCGAGATCGGGCTGATGAAGGCTCTGGGCGCGGCGGAGCGGCGAATCGCCGGGCTGTTCCTGGCGGAAGCGGCGGCGATTGGCCTGGCGAGTGGGGTGCTGGGCTATGGATTGGGCTTTGCCCTGGCGCAGGCCATCGGCCAGAGCGTTTTCGCGTCGGCCATCGCGCTGCAGGCCTGGGTCGTCCCGGCAACCGTCGGAACGGCTATGGCCGTGACGTTGCTGGCGAGTCTACTTCCGGTGCGGCGTGCGGTAGCCGTGCAGCCTGCCGTGGTGTTAAGAGGAGAATGACGTGGGCGAGCGCCTGATCGTAGTGTGTGAGTTGACCAAGGAGTACAATGGCAAAACCCGGGCGCTGGATGGGGTCAGTTTTGAAATTGGCGCCGGGGAATGGGTGGCGGTGATGGGGCCGTCGGGGTCGGGCAAGACCACTCTGCTGAACATCATCGGTTGCCTTGACCGGCCGACGCGCGGCCAGGTTGTCATCGATGGGCAGGACATCAGCCGCCTTAGCCCGCGCGACCTGACCCACTTCCGCCGGGAAAAGGTCGGGCTGATCTTCCAGCAGTTTCACCTGATCCCATACCTGACCGCGCTGGAGAACGTGATGTTGGCCCAATACTTCCACAGTATGGCCGACGAGGCTGAAGCACGAGAGGCGCTGGAGCGCGTCGGCCTGGGCGACCGGCTGCATCATCTGCCATCGCAGCTCTCGGGCGGCGAGCAACAGCGTGTCTGCATCGCCCGGGCGCTCATCAACCAGCCCCGGATCATCCTGGCCGACGAGCCGACAGGCAACCTGGATAAGGCCAATGAGGACGTGGTGCTCTCTCTCTTCCAGGAGCTTCACGCCGAAGGCCATACCGTCCTGCTGGTGACCCACGATCCCCACCTGGGCCAGTTGGCGGACCGGCTGATCCAGCTCGACCACGGCCGGATTGTGGCCGTCTCGCGTAACGGATTGATCCGAGAGACGGCAGTAGCGGTGGCCGGAGGTGTCGCATGAAGTTACCCGGTGGGGCGCCTATTCCCCGAGAACATGGCGCCTGGGCGATGCTCCTGGTGCCGTATGTGGTGGCGTTGGGTGCGGCCAGGCGGCTGGATGTCCTCGGACTGCTGTTTCTAATCACCGCTCTCGCCTTTTTCGTGGCGCGGCAGCCGCTGTTCTTGCTCGTCAGAAGTGTGCGGCGGCGTGAGGATGCACAGACGCGGCGCGCGATGCTAGGTTGGTTTGCTTTGTATGCAGCGGCCGGGATGGCGTCCGGGATCACGTTGCTGGTCGTTTATGGACGTTGGGGACTGGTCGTGATCGGAGCTGTGGCGCTGCTGGGATTTCTGGTACACCTGGTCCTTGTGACCAACCGTCAGGACCGGAGCGTGCCGGGCGAGCTGGCGATCATTGGCGCCCTGTCGTTGAGTGCGCCCGGGGCGTATTATTCTATCACGGGGGATGCCGGACTGACGGCGGTGGCGCTGTGGGCGCTGAATTTCCTCTACTCCGGCAGCAGTGTGTTCTACGTCAAGTTGCGGGTCGGGCAGATGATGCGGACAGGGCCCCTGGCCGATCCGAACGTGCGCCGGAAGTTGAGTCGTGACACGGTACTGTATCACGCCGCACTGTTCATCACGGCGATGGGGCTGATGTGGGTGAGAGCCGTACCGCTGCTAGCGCCGGTGGCCTTTGTCCCGTTGCTCACAAAGGT
>JBBITV010000522.1:0-2650 GCA_037440585.1 Chloroflexota bacterium | reverse complement strand
CCTGAGTGCAACGAAGGGGTGACAACCTTCTGAGCAGTCATATTTGGAATTGCTGTCATGCTCCCAACAAAAAGAGCCACCGGGGCAGGTGGCTCTTTTTCGCCAGGGCTGACAATCAAGCCTTTGTCGTGCTCCATTTCGCATAATCGCATTTACGGCTTCGGCGCCAGTGCAAAGTTGATCCCGGTGATCTTCGACCCGACTTCGACGGTGATAGGCTCCGCCTCGCGCGGGTTGCGGGTGTTATCGTAGAACTCGCCCAGGTAGGGGCTGTCGCCCAGGGGCTGCGCGCGGACGATGTACCGTCCAGGGCGCAGCTTGTCGATGGTGTAGCTGCCGCCGGCGGCGGTTTTGGCCCGCCCAACTACCCGCCGCGTCGCCAGGTTGATGACCCCGATGCCGATGCCCTCCAGGGCCGTGCCGCCGTTCTCAGCCGTCACCTTACCGCTCATCGAGCCCAGTTGGGAAGCATCAATCACCTGGACCGTAAAGGTAACCTGGTCCCGGTCCGTCACTTCATCGGCCTGCGAGGGCTTGGCTGTGCTGATGACGCGGGCGCGCAGTTCAAAGGTGCCGGTATTCGGGAAAGGTACTTCGACTTTCACCGTGCCGCCCACGCGCGCCGGGCCGGTCCTGGTCTCCTGCTTTTGGTCCTGACCGACGGATCTCCAGGTGCCATCAGCGGCTTTCTGCTCGACTTCCAGCCGTAGGGTCACCGTTCCCTTCGCCTCTGGTGCCCAAACTGCCCGGCCCGCCACAACCAGGGGCAGGCTCTTGCCGGCAACGATGGTAATAGTTCTGCCCTCACCCCGGACGCGGTTTTCGACCCTGGCCTCAGAGTTGCTCAGGATACTCGCGCGGGCGAAACCGAGAACCGGCGGTCGATGGGCGGGCCAGTGCTCAGGCCCAGCCTCCAGTGGCCGGTGCTCCGCTGCACTCTCCGGGCCGGGGTTGGGCGGCAGTGGCTGCGCCTGCGCGACTGCGCCCGCCAGCAGGACCAGCAACACTGCGCCCACCACCGCCAAAATGATGAGCTTGCGATTTGTCTTCATGTCAGTCCTCCTCGGGATGCGTTTCCCCCAATCCTCGGTTCTATGATGCAACAGGACTGTAAGGAGGACATTGTCGATGTGTAAAAAGGATGTTAAAGCTCCCCTGCTGCCACGTTGAACCGGTTCATCGCCACAGTGATCCCCTCCCGCAGCCAGGTCTCGGCGGCAGCGACGATACGCTCGTAGAGGCCAGGTAGCAGAGATTGTTCGGCGGGAGTGAAGTTGCTGAGGACGTAGTCGGCGGGGTCCCAGCCGGACGGCGGGCGGCCGATGCCGATGCGCAGGCGCGGAAAATCCTCGCTGCCAAGTTGCTCGATAATGGATTGCATGCCCTTGTGGCCGCCTGAGCCGCCGCTGGGGCGCAGCCGGATGGTTCCCAGCGGTAGATCGAGATCGTCGTAGAGCACCAGGAGGTCGGGTAGAGAGACTTTGTAGAAGCGGAGGAGGGGGACGACGGCCTGGCCGCTCAGGTTCATGTAGGTGAGCGGCTTAGCCAGGACGGTATGGTGGTCAACAAGCGTGCCAATCGCCACCCGTGCTTTGTGCTGAAGCTTGTCGAAACGGAGCCCGTGCGCTTCGGCCAGCCGGTCCACGCTCTGGAATCCGATGTTGTGCCGGTTGGCTGCATAGGCAACCCCCGGATTCCCTAGCCCAACGATCAGCTTCAGCGCGCCAGTCTCAACTCCCACATCACCCGTCATAGGCTCAAAGCAGGCGGCGCACCAGCGTCACAAGGCCCAGCAGCACGAAAATGGCGATGGCTGTTCCCATACCCAGGAAGAATGACTCCATGATTTTGGGCAACTCCAGGGCGCGGGCGATGTCCTCCCCTCTAGGCAGATCGATCAAAGAGAGGCTGCTGCGGGTCGGGCTGGGGATGGGGGTGCGGCCTGGGCTGGGTGTGACCGTGACTTGCGTGACCAGCAGCCGTGTGGCCGGCGTTCCTCCTGCCGGCAAAGTGGGCAGGGGCGTTGGCGACCCAGTGGGGCTCGCAGTTGAGGTAGGCGTGGTCCGGTTGGCAACCTGAATCTGGCGGACTGTCACACGGCACACTTCCTGGCTGCGCCGGTCGACCACCGTCAGCTTCAGGTTATAGACTCCGTCCCGAACGGTGGCCGTGTTCCAAACATCCAGCCGCCCATTGACCACTGGCTCGCGGTAGGTAGTGCTCACTGCGTTCCAGCGTTCTGGGTTGGCGCTCGTGGAGTATTCTACTTTATAGAAGAGGAATTCGGCGATGGAGGCACTGCCCTGAATCTCAACGTTCCCTCGCACTGTAGCGCTCTCGCCAGGTGCAGTCAGTGCGACGTTGTCACAGACTTGCTGAAGAACATGCCTGGGAGTTGCCCCCAGCAGGGCCAGGACGAGCAGGAACAGCGCCATCAAGATCACAAAGGCTCGATGCATGGGTTTCCCTCAAGAGATAAATACGAGTGGAGGAAGTGTAGCATAAAACCGGTGCTGAGACAAGCGTGATGCATAACGATTGCCTTACGCATCACGCATCACGTTTGCGGAGCCCTGCCTCTTGTGCTACAATACCCAGGGCTTTCCCAAAGTAGGGTTTGCCCCGCAATCTGTCATTCTGAGCGAAGCGA
>JBBITV010000521.1:0-2651 GCA_037440585.1 Chloroflexota bacterium | reverse complement strand
CTCCGGGGCGTTGCCGGCGGAGGCCCAGATCATTAGTGCTACCTTGCAACTGACCGGGCGCAGCGACCGGTATCTGGACCGGAGCGTTGCTGGCTCCTGGACAGCCGATCTCCTACCTTCCTCTCTGGATACGTCCTGGAGAAACATCAGCTACTTCCACGTCCATAACGCGCCAGCGGCGGCTACGCTCACGCCGGTGCTGGCCAACAGCGACCTCGCCCCGAGCCGGGTCAACGTCTTCTATTTCGATACCGCCGGCCTGGCGCAACTGCAATCACGCCTGAGCACGACGGGGAAAGCATCGTTCCGGTTGAACGGCACGACCGCCGCCGCCTACGCCCGCGAGATCTTCGGCTGGGACGGGCGGTCGAGTGCCGCGCCGGTGCTGCGCATTATCTACGACCGCTAAGCGCGAAAAATGGAGACAATAACCGCAATACCGCATAATTCCCTTAACCCATCAAGGAGGAATCAAAATGAGACCAAGATTGCTTAAGATCGGACCGGTGGGTCTTGCCCTTACTCTGCTGCTTCTCGCAGGGTTGATGTCGGCCACCGCTGGCCCACCCACGCCTGCCGCTCCGGTCTACATGCCCCCGGCCACAGACGGGCCCGATGCGGCCCCGAAAATCAACCCGTCCCGGGTCATCGTCCAACTCAAAGATGCCCCCCTGGCCCAATATAGAGGTGGCATTCCCAGCCTGGGTGCCACCGCCCTCGACGTCACCGGCGCCCAACGCCTGAACGTGAACACCCCGGCGGCGGCCGCTTACCTGAGCTATCTCGACGCCCAACAGACGGCGTTCACGACGGCGCTGACCAAGGCTATGCCTGAAGCCCAGGCAGCAACCTACACCGACGAAGCGGGCGTGCAGCGCGCTCTGCGGTCCAAGATCGTTTTCAACGGCGTGGCCGTCCAGGTGCCCAACGTAAACGTGGCGACGCTGCGGAAGCTCTCGGCCATACCAGGCGTTAAGGCCGTCCTGCCCGACGTGCTTTACAAGCCAGACATGTATGCCAGCCTGCCGCTCATCGGGGCGCCGACCCTCTGGAATCAGCCAGGTATAGGCGGGCAGAAGAATGCCGGGCGCGGCATCAAAATCGCCAGCATCGACACGGGTATTTATGCGCCCAACAAGTGCTTCGCACCGGACAACGGCACGCCCGCCGACCCCAGCGACGACTTCACCTATCCACCGGGCTTCCCGAAAGGCGAGGCGGCCTACACCAATGGCAAGGTGATCGCCGCACGATCCTTCTTCCGCAGTTGGGACCCCCCCCTGGCCGGCGATGATACACCCTGGCCGGGTCCACTGGGTAGCAGCCACGGCACGCACACCTCAGGTACGATGGCCTGTAACGCCAACACCACTGCCACCGTGGCCAACTACTCCGAAACCATTTCAGGTGTGGCGCCTGGCGCGTGGCTGATGAGTTACCGTATCTTCTACCCAACCGCCAGCAACTTCTCTGGCAGTGCCTTCGGTGCCGAGATCGTGATGGCGATTGAAGCCGCGGTTGCCGACGGGGCTGATGTAATCAACGCCAGCTTTGGCGGGTTCCCGGGGACGCTGCCGATGGCGGATCCGGTTTCGGTCGCCTTTGAGGCCGCCTGGGATGCAGGTGTCTTCGCCGCCAAATCTGCCGGTAACAGTGGCCCCGGCTTAAACTCCGTGGCTGATGGCTCAGACAAGATCATGCTGGTGGGGGCCAGCAGCACCAGCGGCACCATCGCGGCGGGCTTCCTGAACGTCACCGGGCCCGAGCCGGTGCCGGATCAACTGAAAGACATCCCCTTCGGCGATTGTCTCTTCTGCCCCCATCCCTATGGCCAGATCATCGGAGGTCCGTATGCCGACGTCGCCACGGTCACACAGAACGGCACCCAGACGTTGTGCAATAACGAGCCTATCACCGGTGATCTGACGGGCAAGATCGCGTTGATCAGTCGTGGCGCCTGTGTCTTCAGTGACAAGGTGTGGAATGCCCAGCAAGCCGGCGCCATCGCGGCGATCATTTACAATAACCGGGGTGATTCGCTTCTCAACATGGCCCAGGGTAGCCATGAAGGTGAGGAATTCAAGATCCCGGCCGGGTTCATCGCCCAAAGCATCGGCACCGCGATGCGCACTTTTGCCGAGGCTAATCCCGGCGCTACCGCCGCCTTCGACTTCCGGGTCGCTCAGGTCGGCAACGTGCCGGATGTCTTGGTGGCCTTCAGCAGCCGGGGCCCGCTGACCGGGCGCTGGCTCGCCCCCCACGTGACCGCGCCTGGCGTTAATATCCTATCGGCTGGCTACGGCCTGGAGTCGGGTGTGGCCCAGCATGCAGGCTTTGGCCAGGTGTCCGGAACCAGCATGTCGGCGCCCCATGTGGCCGGGTCGGCCGCCTTGCTCAAGCAACTCTACTCAACCTGGACGCCTTCCCAGATCAAGTCGGCGCTGATGACCACAGCCAACACCACGGTCTGGTTAGATAATGACCAAACCCAGCCGGCCGGTGTGCTGGATGTAGGCGCGGGCCGCATCGACCTGGCAATGGCCTGGAACCCGGGCCTGACCTTCGACCATCCCAGCGTCGGCTTCGGCGGCGTCACGGCGCCCTGGTCCGGGACGATGACCATCCAGGCCAGGGAAGTGTATAACATCAGA
>JBBITV010000520.1:0-2663 GCA_037440585.1 Chloroflexota bacterium | reverse complement strand
CCTTGTCAAGAAGCTATCAGCTATCAGCCGTCAGCCGTCAGAACAAAGCTGATAGCTACGACCCCGTGATTCGCTCGATGCCGCCCATATAAGGCCGTAACACCTCTGGAATCACCACGCTGCCGTCCGCCTGTTGATAATTCTCCAGCACGGCGATGAGCGTGCGCGGCAGTCCCAGCCCCGATCCGTTTAGCGTATGGACAAATTCGGCTTTTGCGCCCGCTGCGGGCCGGTAGCGGATGTTGGCCCGGCGCGCCTGGAAATCCGCGACATTACTGCATGAGCTGACTTCCAGCCACTCGCCGCACCCGGGCGCCCACATTTCCACGTCATAGGTGGTCCGTGAGGCAAAGCCCAGGTCGGCAGTGCAGAGCTGGATGACCCGGTAGGGAATCCCCAGCAGGCGGCACGTCTCCTCAGCATTGGCGACCAGCGTCTCAAGCTCAGCATCCGAAGTTTCGGGGGTCACGAACTTGTACATCTCGACCTTGTCGAACTGGTGGCCGCGCTTGATCCCGCGCACGTCTCGCCCGGCCGACATCTTTTCACGCCGGAAGCAGGGGGTGTAAGCGACGTAGTACAGCGGCAGCGTCCCCGGCTCCAGAATTTCGTCGCGGTGGAGGTTGGTTACGGGCACCTCGGCTGTCGGCACCAGCCATAAGTCGTCTTCGACGTCGTGGTAAAGATTGTCGGCAAACTTGGGCAACTGGCCGGCACCCACCAGGGTCTCGGCCTTGACGACGAAGGGGGTATAGACTTCGCGGTAGCCCTGGCGGATGTGCAGGTCAAGCATCCACTGAATGAGCGCCCGTTCCAGCCGCGCTCCAGCGCCGTGCAGGACGTAGAACCGGCTGCCGGATAACTTGGCGCCCTCCTCGAAGTCGATAATGCCCAGGGCCGGCCCCAGGTCCCAATGCGGTAATGGCTCGAAATCGAATTGGCGCGGCTCGCCCCACTGCCGGACGACGACGTTGTCCCTTTCGTCGTGGCCGTCTGGCACAGTGGGGCCAGGCAAGTTGGGGACTTCCAGCATCAGGCGGTTGAGCTCCGCCTCCACCTGGCGCAGCCGTTCCTCTAACGCGCCGATGCGCTCATTGACGCCCCGCATCTCCTCGATTTTGGCCTGGCGTGCCGCCGGGTCCTTCATCCGGCCAATTTCTTTAGAAGTCACATTGCGCACGTTGCGCAGGTTCTCCAACTCGCCCAGGATGTCGCGGCGCGCCTGGTCTGTTGCCAGGACTGCGTCGATGGGCACCTCCATGTGCCGCCGGGCCAGGGTAGCTTTCACCTCGTCTGGATGCTCACGAATTAGTCGTAAGTCTAGCATATTGCTCCTCTCTATCTATGTCATGCTTCGCTTCGCTCAGCATGACAGTTCTACACAAATGACAGCGCCTCTCCATCCCGAAGGACGAGAGGCGCAACATCTCGTGGTGCCACCTTCATTCGTCACTGCCTTGCGGCTGGCGACCTTGGCGAGTCAACCGACTCTTTGCTCGATAACGGGAGCTCCGGCGCTGGTTGTTCGGTACAGGTACCCAGGGCCTTGTCTACCTCTACACCTGTGTTCCTGTCCTTTCCCCAGGCGACTCAGGAGTGGATTTCAGCCGGTTCGTGCTGCCGCCTCCCACCGCTGGCGGCTCTCTGGAAGCCGAGAGCCGGCTTACTTGTCTCCGTCATGGTCATTTTTGGTCAAATTGAATTGAATTATAAGCGCCTTTGGCCGCGCTGTCAAAACTCACAAAGCCGGACAAGGTGAGGGGGTGACAAGGTGACATCGATAGACAAGTTCATCCTGTCACCTTGTCATCTTGTTCCCTCTCTCGCCCGCTTATCCAACTCCTTCCTAATCTCCGTCGCCGTCTTGCCCGGGATACGTTCTACCTCGGCCCCGCTCTCACGCAGGATGCGTTCGACTTCGGCTGGGACCGGCACGGGCGCGTCCACGTCGCCAATGATCGTCACCCGGCGTGAGCGGACCCGCTCGTTCGTAAGCATGGCGTGGTCGTGGGAGAAGCCGAGGGTGACCCGAAAGCGTTCGACGTAGGCACGCAAGGCGTTCACCCAGGTCCAGGGCACGATGCCCTCCCTGGTCTGGCCGAGGAGGACGTAGTGGAAGTCGAAGCCTGGCGGTGGGTACAATTGCTTGTGAGCAGCATCGACGAGCGGGACGAAGTACTCCGGCGCGATCTTCGCGCCCGGGCAATTGGTGGCGGTGTATTCCCGGTGCATCGAGATGCCGCCAGCTTTGACCTGGTGGCGGATGGGGATGTTCAGGGTGTGGCACAGGATGGCAACCGCCTGGGAGACGTTAGCGGCGATGGGCGTCGGCCACTGGATATTCTGGTAGTTGCCGAGCACCTCGATGCCAATCGAGTAGTGCAAGTTGCCCGCTTCGTCTTCGTACGAATTGCCGCTACGGGCGTGAATGCCGATCTCGGCCATGGGAGTGAACAGCCACACCCAGCGGTCGTCGATGAACAGGTGCGGGCCGCGGTCCCACTTGTTGACAGTGCGATAGTATTCCTTAATGCCGTCGAGTTTGGTCTTGCGCTTGTCGTAGATCTGCTGATCGGTCAGGCCCGCCTCGCCGGCATCCCAGTCGTCGGCGGAGGTACCGTCGTAGTGGGTGCTGGGGATGAAGGTGTGGTGGATGACCACGT
>JBBITV010000519.1:0-2677 GCA_037440585.1 Chloroflexota bacterium | reverse complement strand
GGGATCAAATACGGGACGTGTCGATGTTGACGCTATCCTGGAGGCAAAGGAAGAACTGATCAACTTCTACCTTGATTTCTTCTTAAACAAGGACGACCCCGGGGTGAGAACTATTGCCGGCCTTGAGGTTGTCTATGCTGGGGGAATCAGATACGAAGTGGTGGAACTACAGCTACGAGATGCAAGAGGCGATGACCGTCACTTCCTGCGCATTCGTGCTTCAGGCACCGAGCCCATCAATCGCGTATACGTAGAAAGTAGTGATCCCAGAATTGCAGAGCAACTCCTGCAAGCTGTCCTGGATATGCTGGTGAATCTGTCAGTTAACGAAATCAAGGGATCTCATTCGGAGTGGCGCTTGGTTGATGTGCTGACTCAAACGGAACCGCATCGCTCCCCGAAGCTGCTCGAGGCTGTTACAGAGGTCATTGCCAGAAATAAGGGCTGGTCCCAGGCCAGCATCGTCTCGAAGCTCAAGCAGGCGCTTGATACTCTCGAGCGCCGAAACCAACGCATAGCGCATGAGTGGATAAAGGCTTTGAGTAGCGGATAGTGTTGCCTCAAGGCGACCGGATAGGTGGTTAGGACCAGAAGGGTACGTTTTACCAACCGAGGGGGTAACTTGCTCATCGACACGCACTGTCACCTGGATCTCAAGCAGTTCGACGCCGACCGCGAGGCGGTCATCGCCCGGGCTGAGCAGGCCGGGGTGACACGGATGATAACCATCGGTGTCGACCTGGCTTCCAGCCGGGCTGCGGTCGCCCTGGCCGAGGCGCATCCGGCGGTCTACGCAACGGTTGGTGTGCACCCCCACGAAGCGGCCAGCTTCGACGAGGTAACTCTGGCGGAGTTGAAGTCGCTGGCTCGCCATCCCAAGGTCGTCGCCGTGGGTGAGATCGGGCTGGACTTCTATCGCGATTACTCGCCGCGCGCTGCGCAACGCTGGGCCTTTGAGGCGCAACTGGCCCTGGCGGAGGCGGTTGGGAAGCCGGTCGTCGTCCACATCCGGGATGCCCACGACGCGGCATGGGCCATCCTCCGCCCGTGGGCCGACAGCCACCCGTGGCGCACCGCGGACCAGCCGGTAGGCGTCTTACACTGCTATTCGGGTGACCTTACTCTGGCCCAGGAAGCTATCGCCCACGGGTTCTACCTGGGCTTTGACGGCCCGATCACGTACACGAATGCCCGTAAGCCGCCTGATATGGTGCGTCATCTGCCGCTCGATAACTTGTTAGTCGAGACGGACGCGCCCTACCTGACGCCGCACCCGTTCCGTGGGCAGCGCAACGAACCTGCGTTCCTTCGACTGGTCGCCGAGCGGGTAGCCGAACTCAAGGAACGCCCCTTCGACGAAATCGCTGCCATTACGTCGGCTAACGCGACGCGGCTATTTGCCCTCGATGTCCATACAATTCGTCGATAGTGATTGATATGCCGGAAAAACCACACGTTGTACAGGAAGAGACGGAAAGCCGGCGTCGGGAAGCCCTGGCCCTGGCCCAAAAGTATGCCACAATGCTGCGAGAGCGTTTTGGGGCGCGGCAAGTGATCCCCTTCGGCTCCCTGGTCGGCGACAGTCCCTGGCACAGAAGCTCGGATCTGGATCTGGCGGTAGAAGGGTTGTCTTCCGAGGTTCTGCGGGAAGCAGAAAAGCAACTGGAGGCGCTGGCACCACCGTGGCTTGAAGTGGATTTGGTACCGCTGGAACGGGCCTACCCGGAGGTGCGAGACCGTATTCTGGGGAGGAGGCCGATGCCTGAACATCCATATCTGGCGCTGAAAGCCAGGCTGGAAGACGAGCTAGCTGGTGTTGAGCGCATCGCCCAGGCGCTAGCAGCGGCCCTGGAGCGAGTGAGGCAACCTCCGGATGAATTTGAAACACGCGCCCTGGCCAGCTACTTGGATGATTTCTACAAGGGATGTGAGCGCATTTGCGAGCGGGTCGCAGTGACGTTAGATGACGGCCTGCCTCAAGGTGAAAGATGGCACCAGATCCTACTGGGCCGGATGGGAGAGCCAGGCGGCGGCGGGCGTCCGCCGTTGTTTGGCGGATCATTGTTGTTGGAATTGGACGAGTACCGGCGCTTCCGCCACCGGGTGCGACACATTTATGGGTACGAATTGGAGGCAGATCGTGTGCTGGACCTGGCAAGTGGCATACAGCCGATCCTGACACAGGTCCGGAAGGCGGTGGAGGTTTTCGGTGGGTGGCTGGAAAGTCAGGTTAGTAACCAGTGTCAGCCAACAGGCAACGAATCAACCAACGAGTAGCACGTCGTCTTTGTTGTCTACATAAATGACTACTGAGTTCGACGCATGGACCTTGCCATCGTCATCGTAAGCTGGAACGTCCGTGAGCTGCTGCGGCGCTGCCTGGAATCTATCCACAATCATGCCTCGCCCGGGTTGAGCTATGCTGTGTGGGTTGTTGACAACGCCTCGACTGACGGCAGCCCGGAGATGGTTCGCCAGCTTTTCCCCCGCGTCCACCTCATCGCCAACGACGCCAATCTGGGATTCACCGCCGCCAACAACCAGGCACTGCGCGAATTGTTTCGAGTTTCGGGTTCCGAGTTTCGAGTTAGTGGTCCTCATCATGAACCCGAAACTCGAAACTCGAAACTCGAAACTCACAACTCGAAACCGGCGGGACCGCGCTACGTGCTCTTGC
>JBBITV010000518.1:0-2691 GCA_037440585.1 Chloroflexota bacterium | reverse complement strand
GCGATCAAGGTCACTTGCCGCTGTTTGTGACTTATCGGCCTGGGTCTCAACACCAGGTCTTGTTTTGCCCATGTTGTTACCCTTCTCTGTATGTTACCTGTGCTTCCTGTCCTTGACTGGCAACCTCGCATGACGTACGACGGGTTGCTGTGTGATTGGGATGTGTCGGTCCAACACAACTTCAGTCGGCGCTCTCATTCTCCCAGGGGCATTATAGCGCACCATCTTGATCCGGTCAAGGGACTATCGCGTTGCGCTTAACCCAACCCACAATCAAATCTCTCGTGTTCTCTGTCAACAACGGCAGATCGTGCCCGGATCGCGGCACTAACACCAACTCCTTTGGCTCGCGCGCGGTCCGGTAAAGCGCCTCCGCTTCTGACGGGTGAATCAGCAAGTCCCATTCTCCCTGAATGAGCAACAAGGGTTTGGGCGCGATGCGATCCACAACCTCAATCGGCTGCTCCATCCGGCCAGGTGTGCCCAGGCGGGTGCCCCGCGTCCACCAGCACAGTTCCGCGCCTAGCCTTGTATTGAAGAAAAGCTGTACAGCCCGTTGCGAGGACAGCCACCAGAAATTGTCCCCATCTGCAAAAGCGCCAATGGTGACCACGCCGTCAACACCGCCGGCCAGGGCCGCATGCCGGATCACCGTGGCGCCCCCCATACTACTGCCGATAGTGACGATGCGCTCGTAGCCCAGACTACGAGCATAGCGGATCACGGCTGCCAGGTCCAAGACTTCGCGGTCGGCGAAAGTGCAATAGCCGTCGCTCTCCCCGTGGCCACGGAAATCAAAGGACATGGCGTCAGCCTGCCTGGCCAGCGCCTCCACGAAGCGTGGCACGGCGCGGTGGTTCTTGCCGCTCAGAAACCCGTGGCAGTAGACGAACAGCAAATCTCGCCGATCGTTCTCGAGGTGCACGCCCTGGATGGTCACGCCATCTTCGGTTATTACATTGAAAAGATGATGTAGTCGGCGATAGGCCCGGTTCCACAAGGCTGCTGGATGAGTGAACATACCTCGTTCTATATGTACCCAGATGTCACGCTAGTTCTTCTTGTCAGACTTCTCTGTAGTGATGAGCGGCAAATACGTGCCGCCTTCCCCTATTCTGATATTGTCCAACTTGACCACCGTCCGGCCACCCTTCGGCTCGCGGTTCAGCGCAAACTCAAGGCGCACCGTGCGGCCACGATAGCGGCTCAGGTTGAACCGGGCGTGCTGCCAGCCGGTTGCCCTGGCAGCGATGAGTAGCGGCTGCGAAGTCAGCATCGAGTCCCCGTGGACGATCACGGTGAACAGATCTCCACTGCCGTCCAGGGCATAGTCGAAGCTCAGCATCGGCTGTCGCAGATCCTGCGGTACCCGCAAGACGTACGCCAGGCGGCTTACGGGCCGGTTGGGGTCGGCGACGGTGAGCCGGGCGAAGCGATTGCCTTTGTCGTCGATGCCCACGTTAACCCCGCGCCTGGGCACACCAAAATCACCTCCTGGAATGTGGGGGGCAGAGGGGGCGGCCGGTTTGGGCTCGTCCGTTTCGACCAACAAAAACGTACGCCCGCCGACAGCATAGTCATTCGGACCCAGGTTACCCCGGTTGGTTGCGCCCGGCAGGTCAATGCGATACTTGCCATCTTGCGCCTGGAGGTCACGCAGCGTCCCATCCTGGTCGACCAGCCGTGCCCGTGGCTTCACCGCGTCGACCGTGGCCGAGGTGGGATTGGGTGCCTCGTTCCAGAGCACAGTCACGCGCCCAGCCTGGCCTTTCTTAAAGGTGACCCGGACTACCCCGTTATCCACTGTCCGCCCTTCCAGGATAGCATCGCCCAGAAATGTGGCGACGATGTGAAAAGCCGTATACGCCGGGCGCGGCTCAGCCCGGTTGTTCAATAAGCCAAACGCCTCGTTCATCTGGTCGTCGCTCATCCGGAAGATGAAAACGCGCTCGGCGCCAGCGGCAAAGGCGTTGGCAAACGCCTGGATGACGAAGGAAGCCTGCTCCTCCGGGCTGGCATAGTTGGGCGTCGCCTGGGCCGGCCCCTTCCCCTCTCCCCAGAGCGGGATATTCGTCTCATTGACCCACAGGTCCTTCTGCAGGCCGCGTGCTGCCATTACCTCGCGCGCCCACATCACCCTGTCATACAGTAAACTCGAGCGGCTGTACCAGTGAAAGGCCATCACGTCGAAGTAGGCATTGCGGTCCTTCGCGCTGGGATCGGCTTTGATCAGGTCGAGCAACTGCTCGAAGAAGCTCGGATTGTGCCAGTAGCTCAGCCCGCCTACGACCACAGCACCGTGCGGGTCGGCCGCCTTGATCGCCTCGTAGGCGACCTTGAGCAATTGATAGTAGTCGGCAACCGAGCCATCCCAATACTGGTTCCAATCCGGCTCGTTCCAAACTTCCCAGATGTGGACTTTCTGGCGATAATGATCGACCGCCTGATAGACGAAACGGCCCCAGTAATTCTCCGGGTCATTCCAGGGCAGATACAGGTTCCTTGGGACGAGCTTACCCGGCTCGCGCGCCCATTCCGGCGTGATGTGCAGAATGGCATGGACTTCGAGCCCGGCCTCCCACATCCGATGGATCTCTGAATCGACCCAGTCCCAGTAGAACTTGCCAGGTTCAGACTCGATGTCCTGCCAGTTAAGCTGCCAGCTATTGGCACCTGCGCCGATAGTCTTGG
>JBBITV010000517.1:0-2703 GCA_037440585.1 Chloroflexota bacterium | reverse complement strand
ATCTCTCGGAAATTGATATTATCAGAGATCTCAGTCCAGATGAGATGGATTGGGTGGCAAGTATTACCACGATGACTAGCTGTGAACGTGGCCGCGTGTTCTACACCCCCAATGAGATGGGCGAAGTACTTTTTCTCCTCAAGAAGGGGCGTGTGCAACTCTATCGTGTTTCATTGGAAGGAAACAAGCTGGTCATCGCAATACTCAAAGAAGGTAGTATCTTCGGCGAGATGTCGCTTATCGGCCAGGGAATGTACAATACGTTCGCTGAAGCTTTAGAAGATTGCTTACTGTGCGTCATGAGCCGCGCTGACCTTGAACGGATTCTCATGGACAAACCTCAGGTTGCAATGCGCATTGCTGAGACACTTGGGAAGCGACTGATAGAGGCCCAATCTCGCCTGGAAGACATCGCTTTCAAAAGTATCCCCGCGCGACTGGCGTCGCTGCTACTCCGGCTTCGTCAGGAATATGGGCCTCACATCACAGGGTTCACCCATCAAGATCTGGCCGAAATGATTGGAACCTATCGCGAGACGACAACGCAAACGCTCAATGATTTCAAGGCTAGGCGTCTGTTGGACATTGGTCGCAAGCACATCGAATTGTTTGACCTTGAAGGATTGCGCCGGATCGCGGAGCATTAGTTGATATGAGTACAGACTTGTAACAAGGAGAACTACTGGTGTCGATTTTGGATCCCCTGAAACGCGTACAGCGCCTACGTGAGGCAGACAGCCGACGAGAGCATGGCGCCGGGCAGGATCGCCTGCCCCCCGGTCAAGTGATCACCGAAAAGTTCCCCGTGCTGACTTATGGCAATACACCCCGCATCGATCTGAAAGACTGGCGGCTGAAAGTGTGGGGGCTGGTCGAGGAGCCGCGCGAATTCACTTGGGAAGAATTCATTCAGCTTCCCAAGCAGCGGCAGGTCTGCGATATCCACTGTGTCACGCGCTGGAGCAAGCTCGACACGGTCTGGGAGGGTGTGCCGTTCCGAGAGGTCGCCAGGCTCGTCAGACCTAAGCCCGAAGCTCGGTTCGTCATGCAACACGCCTACGGCGGCTACGCCACCAATGTGCCTCTAGCAGAACTCCTGGACGACGACGTGCTCCTCGCGTTCAATTATGACGACAAGCCTCTAGAGCGTGAGCACGGCGGCCCGGTACGGATGCTGATGCCGAAGCTCTACTTCTGGAAGAGCGCGAAGTGGCTGCGGGGGTTGGAGTTCATGGCGGAGGACAGGCCGGGTTTCTGGGAGATGTACGGTTACCACATGCATGGTGATCCTGCGAAAGAGGAGCGTTTTTCATAATTATGTCATACACGGATCAGGTTATGTCACTGTAAAAGTCGAGATTCTGGTTTGGTTTGCTTGTGAGCTTTAGCCGGGTGTAATTCGCTCAATGCGGATTAAGTAAAAGAGCTCCCGGCGGCGCGAGTCTTCTTAAGGGTTGGCTTTTCATACCTCAGGGGTCAAGTGGCAATCGGACTGTGAAGCAAGTCCCGCGGCCCGGTTGGCTGGTTACTGCGATCTGCCCTCCATGTGCTTCCACCAGGCCGCGGGCGAGCGTTAGTCCCAGGCCGGTGCCTCCTTGCCGCCGCGAACGGGAGCGATCGCCCCGGTAGAATGGCTCGAAGATGTAGGGCAGGTCCTCGGCAGCGATCCCCTCGCCGTCATCGGCCACTTCGATTTCTACCACGCTGTCACTGCGCCGCCAGCCCAAACGGACCGTGCCCCCTTCGGGCGTGTGCTGGATGGCGTTGTCCACCAGGTTTAAGAGCACCTGCTTCAAAGCGTCTGGATCAGCGGATAGCGAGACAGGCGGTCCGGACGTGTCGACCACACGCCGATTCCGGCCCAGGAGACGGGCCTGCTGCGTGAACTCATTCATGAATGAAGGAAGGTCCACGGTATGACGGTGAAGTGGAGCCGGAGCATTGAGCCGCGTCAGGTCGAGCAACTGCTCGCTTAACCGATTCAGCCGGGTGACCTCCCGATACATGGCGCGTAGCAATCTCGCGGTGGTGGCCGGGTCATCCTGTGATCCACGCAGGAGCACTTCCAGCGACCCGGCCAGTGCCGTGAGGGGTGTGCGCAGCTCGTGAGCAGCGTCGGCGACAAAACGCCGTTGAGCCGCAAAGATATCTTCCAGACGGGCCACCATTTCGTCGAACGCCGTCGCCAATTGGCCGACCTCGTCGCGACGCCGTGGCAGGTTGACACGCTGACTCAGGTCGCCAGCGGCGATCCGGCGGCTGGTGCCTATCATCCGGCGCAGAGGCGTCAAGGCGGAGTTGGTGAGCCACCAGCCGCCCGTCGCCGCCAGGATTAGCGCCAGGCCACTCCCCAACACAAGCAAGAGGCGTTGCCGCAGCAAAAGCGTCTCGATGGGAGCCAGCGGGGTACTCAACTGGGCAACGCCCACAATTCCCGAATCCTTAGGGTGATAGCGCACCGGGATCAGCAACACCAACGTGCGCTCGCCTGCCACCGTGGTCACATAGGTTATACCTTCTTCGCCATTCAAGGCACGAGTGTAGTAAGCCGGCTCAGGCGGCGGTATGAGGAGATCTTCATCCCAAGGCCGGCCACTGGACAGCACCTGCCCGCTCTGATCAAGGATTAAGGCCGTCGTATCTCGCCAGGTCAGGTACTCGGCCAAAGGGACGGCAATGTCGTCCAGACTGCTTTCGACAGGT
>JBBITV010000516.1:0-2704 GCA_037440585.1 Chloroflexota bacterium | reverse complement strand
CCCTCATCCAGACCATCGGGCGCGCCGCACGTAACGTCAACGGCACCGTCATCATGTACGCCGACACCATCACTGACTCGATGCAACGCGCCATCGACGAGACGAACCGCCGCCGCGCCAAACAAATCGCCTATAACCAGGCCCACGGCATCGAGCCAAGGACGATTGTCAAAGCAGTCAAGGATCTGACGGAGCGGGTCAAAGCGATTGCGGAGGAGCGCGCCGAGTACAAAGTCAGCGCCGAGATCCCCAAGCACGAGCTACATCGCCTGATCAAGGACCTGGAGAAGCAGATGAAAACTGCCGCCGCCGACCTGGAGTTCGAGAAGGCTGCCCTCTTGCGCGATCAAATCTACGAGCTGCGCCGGGCGATGGAAGACGAGAGCATTCCGGAGTGGGAGCGGATAAGGCGAGATACTCAAACGTCAAACGTGATGCGTAAGAGCCTTTGACATTTGACGTTTCACGTTTGACGCCAAAGTCAAAGCCGCATCTGCCATACACGCAACAGACGCGGCTTGACGGAAGACAAAGAAATAGTGTATAATAAGGTCGGCCCCGAGAGCTGCACCTAACCCGTTCCCCCCTGTCCCCACGGGAGGCGCAAGCTCTCGGGTCCATCCCCCAGGTGGGTTCCATGCTAGGCGGCCGGGAACCCACCTTTCCCTTTTAGCACCCTGGCAGCAACGAACCTTGGTCAGGGGTGCTACGCATAATATAACGAGATATTCGCAGAAACGATACGGCCCTCTGAGAGCAAAAGCTCTAACTTTCAATAACAACTGGCGGAGGGGAGCAACATTATGCCTCTAACGGATCTCCAGGCTGCGCTCCAGCAACATTTTGGATTCCCCGCCTTCCGTCCAGGCCAGGAGGATGCCATTCGCCATGTCCTGGCCGGCCGGGATATTCTGGTCGTCATGCCCACCGGCGCCGGCAAATCTCTGGTGTATCAACTTCCTGCCCTCCTGCTTGACGGCGTGACCCTGGTCGTCTCCCCCCTCATCGCTCTCATGAAAGACCAGGTCGACCGCCTGCTTACCCAGGGCATTCCGGCGACTTATGTCAATAGTTCACTCTCGTTGGCCGAGCAAAATACCTGCATCCGCGGCATGCGCGAAGGTGCCTACAAATTGGTCTATGTTGCTCCGGAGCGGTTACGCAGCGTGGGCTTTGCCCGCGCCCTGGGCCGTGCACGCGTCGCACGCCTGGTTGTCGACGAGGCCCACTGCATCTCCCAGTGGGGCCATGACTTCCGCCCAGACTATTTACGCCTGCGCCAATCCCGGCCCGAGATGGGCTTGCCCCCCGTCGTGGCCCTGACTGCCACTGCCACGCCCACCGTCCAGGACGACATCAGCCAACAGCTCGGCATGGAAAACACCGTTCGGATCGTGACCGGTTTTAACCGCGCCAACCTCCACTTCAGCGTCCGTTTCACGCCCGACCCAAACGCCAAGTTACGCCAGCTCCAGAACCTGCTCAAAGAAACACGCGGCAGTGTCATCGTCTACGTCGGCACGCGCCGCCTCTCCGACGAAGTCGCGGACTTCGTCCGCCGCTCGTGTGGCATCTCCGCCGCCGCCTACCACGCCGGCCTGGACGGCAACGAGCGGACCCGCATCCAGAACGCCTTCATGCAAGAACAGACTCCTATCGTCGTCGCCACCAATGCATTTGGCATGGGTATCGACAAGGCTGACATCCGCGCCGTCATCCACTACAGCCTGCCCGGTACGGTTGAGGCATACTACCAGGAAGCCGGCCGCGCCGGTCGCGACGGACTACCTGCCCAGGCCGTGCTGTTGTACGCCCCGGACGACCGCCGTCTACAGGAATGGTTTATTGAGAACGACGCGCCCAACCTGGGCGAGCTAGAGCGTCTGTACCGGCTCCTACGCATGGCCAGCGAAGGCGGACTCGTCAGAGCCACCCTTTCCGAAATCAGCCGGGCTGCGCGTCTGCACGATGTCAAGACTCGCGTGGGCATCAGCGAGCTGGAACGTGCCGGTGCTCTGATCCACCAGGGCGACGAAATGGGACAGATGGCCCTCCAGGTGTTGCCCCGGCGCGAGCTGAATCTTGGCGACATCATCGCGCGGCTAGAGCGACACCGCGAGCATAAGCGCTCCAAGCTGGCCCAAATGATCGCCTACGCTGGGTATAACCTCTGCCGTCGCCGCTTCGTGCTCAACTATTTCGGTGACCCCGGTTCAGCCGAAGCAAAGCGCTGTTGTGACAACTGCCTGTCCCTGACCAGCAGCTCGGACCAGCCCCCCCGCCGCGCCACGACGGAGGGAGAGGAGTGCCATTCCCCTGGACTTACCGGCCCCGGCAAAACCGATACCCGGCGTTTCAGATGAAAAACCGCCTGCGGGGTAATGCTATGCACCCAGACATGCGAAAGGCCGCCTGGTGACAGGCGGCCTTTTCCTGTAAGTGAGGTAAGCCAGTTGAGTAGCGCCCTGGGGTTGTAGCTTTAGCCAGAACTGACCCGGCTGAAGCCCCGACGCCACCCGTTACCGCCTTGCGGCTAGCTCGGACAAGGCAAGTCCTGCAAAGCCTGGGCGAAGGCACTTCCCAGATTCGAACTCGTTGCTGCCTCGTAGTACATCACCCGTGTATTAACGATCGAAGCCATACGCTGGAGCGTTGTGCGCGACTCGGTGGTGGGCTCCAACCCAATGGTCAGGATCGAAGTGCC
>JBBITV010000515.1:2470-2705 GCA_037440585.1 Chloroflexota bacterium | reverse complement strand
GTGCAGTTTGGTTTCAGGTGAGGGGGCCGGGGGGTGAGGCCAATCCCGTCATCGAAGTCGAGGACGTCGAATTCACTTTCCCCCCCTCGCCGTTCACTTTTCGGCCTGCGAGGCGGACGCCACAGGCGGCGCTGTCAGGGGTGAGCCTCCAGATCTTCAAAGGCGAAGCCCTGGCTATCGTCGGACAGAACGGCTCTGGTAAGACGACGTTGGTGAAACACTTTAACGGGCTGCT
>JBBITV010000515.1:0-2460 GCA_037440585.1 Chloroflexota bacterium | reverse complement strand
ACGGCATACCGGCGCACGGTGGTGATGCCCACGCGCTGGAGCGCCCGGATGGCCGGGATGTTGAGCGACTGCTGGATGGCGTCCCGCACCCGGATGAGGCCGCGATAGCGGTGGTCCGCGTTCTGGGGCGTGATACGCGCCGGGCGAAGGTCTCGGAGCTGGCGCGCACGGTTGGTTTGGCCTTCCAGGACCCCAACGACCAGTTTTTCTGCCAGTCGGTGATGGACGAGGTGGCGGCTGGCCCACGCGCCCTGGGCGTGCATGACCCGGCCTGGATCGAAGAAGTGGTTGCCCTGTTCGGCGTGGGCTCGCTGCTGAGCCGCTCGCCGTATCAATTGAGCGAGGGTGAGAAGCGACGGGTGGCCTTTGCTTCGGTCCTGGCATCCCGACCCGAGGTGCTGGTCCTGGACGAGCCAACGGCGGGCCAGGACCGCCGCTTCCGGATTGCCCTGGGGCAATTGCTGGCCAACCTTCGCCAGCGTGGCCATTCGATTGTGTTAGTGACCCACGACCTGGAGTTTGCCGAGGAGCACGCCGGGCGCTGGATCGTGATGGCTGCCGGCCGGATCGTCGCGGAGGGTACGCCGGAGGCGGTGATGAGCGATTCCGAGGCCCTGGCTGCTGCCGGGCTCAGACCAACACAGTGGTTCCGGATCGCGCGCCATCTGTACACCAGGACCGGCCCACTCGAACTGGGCCGCTAATACTCGACAACAAGCATCTCAAACAACCCGAGCATCTGCCTGGCGATGAACTCCTCCATACGGGGGGAGGTGGAGATGCTCATCACCAGAACGATGTTGTGGGCGCAGAAAGATGCCCATCGCTTAGGATTAGCCACCCAGTTCCAGTGGAGGCCTTGCATAGGACTCAACGTGCTGGTCGACAAGAGGTAGATACATGACCCTTCGACAGGCTCAGGGCAAATTCTGGCAGAACCTCGATCCCCGCACGCGGTTGGTGATAGCGGCGGCCTTCGCCATTTTAGCGATGCTAACCAACCGGCTCGATTGGCTGGCAGTGGAGCTGGCTTCCCTGACAGCCGTCATCGTGGCGCTAGGCTTCGGCCGTGCCTGGCTGCGCTGGATGCGATTGCTGGCAGTCGCCGGGGGCGTTGTCGTCGTGGTATCGCTTCTCGCATTCGATCTGGTCACGGCGTTGAGCACGGCGCTGCGCCTGGTGGCCGTCGCCTCGGCCTTCTTCTGGTTCTTCCAGGTGACCGCACCCGAGGACCTGGGCGATGCCCTGGTCCACTCCGGGGTGCCGTATGCCTTCGCTTTCATTCTCACGGCGAGCATCCAGTTCGTACCAGTCGTCGCCCGAAGCTGGCAGACATCCGGGATGCGCAGCGGGCACGGGGTATCCGCCTGGAAATCGACCTGGCGAGTCTGCCCAATTACCCGGCGCTCCTGGCGCCGCTGTTGATTCAGTCCTTCAAGCTGGCCGACGACCTGGCCGAGGCGATGGAATCGCGTGGGTTTGGAGCGCCGGGCCGGACGTTTTTGCGGGAGTACCGCTTGCGGCTACCGGACTACGTAGCGATAATTGTGAGTGTCTTGGTGCTCGTGGCGGGGTTGATTGGCCAACGGATGAACGGATGATCAGTCAACGGATGGGGAAACGGATAAGCGGATGGGCTGACTCATATCCGTTTATCCGCTTAATATCCGTTGACCGATCATCCGTTGGCTGGAGACGAGGCGATGCAAAATCGAATTCAGATGGGTATGGCGGAAAAGATAGCAGAGCTGTGGCCGCGCATCCGGCAGCAACGGCCGCTGCTGCATCATATCACCAACATGGTCGTGATGAACGACACCGCCAATGTCTCGCTGGCGGTGGGCGGGTTGCCGGTCATGGCTCATGCGAAGGAAGAAGTGGCGGAAATGGTCAGCATGGCAGGGGCGCTCATTCTGAATCCGGGCACCCTGACGCCACTATGGGTCGAGTCGATGCTCGTCGCCGGGCAACGGGCCAACGAGCTGGGGATCCCGATCATCCTGGACCCGGTGGGCGCCGGAGCGACACGACTGCGCACCGAGACCAACCTGCGCCTGCTGAGTGAGCTCAAGATCACCATCGTGCGCGGCAATTCAGGCGAGATTGGGGCGCTGACCGGGATGGGCGGCGTTGTCAAAGGCGTCGAGTCCGTAGTGGAAGTGGACAACCCGGTAGCCGTGGCCCGGGCGCTGGCGCGCCAATGTGGCCTGACCGTTGCCATCACCGGCAAGCGCGACTTCATCTCCGACGGCGAGCGGGTGATAGGCGTAGATAACGGCGACCCGTGGCTCAAGACGATCACTGGCACCGGCTGCATGGCGACTACGGTAATTGGCGCCTTCGCAGCGGTGGAACAGGACCCGTTGCTGGCGGCGACGGCGGCACTCGTAAGCTTCGGCCTGGCGGCTGAATTGGCTGGAGCCCTGGCTGCGGGGCCGGGCCCCTTCAAGGCGGCACTGT
>JBBITV010000514.1:0-2732 GCA_037440585.1 Chloroflexota bacterium | reverse complement strand
CGTCTGGTCAGCCGTGAGCAACCCAGCGCCCAGACAATTGAAACGGGCTCTCCCTTCTACTTCAGTTGGGCACCGAACAGCCAGGCGCTTATGCTCCATGTCGGCGGGAGCCGGCGTGTTTCGCCATCGGCCCACCTGGCCCTCCTCAGCAGCACCCAGGATCCCTCACCCCACGTACTGCACCTGACCTGGCACGTGGTCAACATCTCGACGGGCGAGGACCAACTCCTGCCCACGTTCGTCCCGACGTCCGACTTCGTGTCCCTGCCGCCGTTCTTTGACCAGTATGCCCGTTCTATGACCCTCTGGTCGCCTGATAGCCAACAGCTCGTCTACTCGGCCACGGACCTCGAGGGCAAAGAGGGGATCTGGGCTATCGACGCTGTCAGCGGCGCACAACCACGCCTCCTCGCTGATGGGTCTCTGGCCTTCTGGTCGTGGCGGTAATATCCAAACGATTTATTGGAATCAGAGGGAATTGCGATTAAGTGATATGTGATGCGTGATGCGTAAGGATCGCTTCACACTTCACACATTACGCATCACGCATCACGTATCACTTTGCGGATCGCTGCCGGCAGCAACCGGTGCTCGACGGTGTGGATGCGCGCTTCCAGAGTTTCCAAGGTGTCGTCCAGGAATATGGGGACGTTTTCAGCCAGAATGACCGGGCCAGCGTCCACGGCCTCGTCAGGGACCAGGTGAACCATGACGCCGGTGCCGTCGATCTCGCCGCGCTGGTAAGCCTCGAAGGCGCGCTCGATGGCGTGGGTGCCAGGGAAAGTACCGGGCCGGGCAGGGTGCAGATTGATCACCCGGTTGGGAAATCGCTTGAGAAAGGCCATCGTTAGAACACGCATCCATCCCGCCAGAATAACCCAATCAACCTGGTAGCGTTCGAGCATGGCCGCCAGGTCAGCATCGTAAGCACGGCGGGCGGGAGAAGATGACAAGGTGACAAGGTGACAAGGTGACAAGGTGACATCTTCTAACTGCTTCCCCACTCCGCCTGAGTTCCCCTGCTCTTCTAATGCCCGATACTTCCCAAATAAGTGAATTTCGGTCGGGATGCCGTGCCTGCGCGCGCGCTCCAGGCCATACGCCTCAGCTTTGTTGGAAACGACGACGGCGATTTCCACGCCTGGCAGCCGCCCGGCTTCCACCTCGTCGATGAGGGCCTGCAGATTGGATCCGAAACCCGATATCAGAACGGCCAGGCGCGTCATACCAGAAACACCCTCCTCCCCGAATCGTCGGCGGCGAACACCTCGCCAATGGCGAATGCCTCCCCGGGTAACGCTGCCAGCGCCGCCGCCTGCTCATGCGCAGCGACGAAGACAACCATACCGATTCCCATGTTGAATACGTGAAACATCTCGTCCCGCTCGACCTGGCCATGTTCCTGGATCAGAGTGAAAATAGGTGGCACCGGCCACGTGCCGGTCTCGAACCGCACGGCAACGCCTGGCGGCAGGATGCGCGGGACGTTGTCGAAGAGTCCTCCACCTGTGATATGGGCCAGGCCCTTGATGCGGATGCCTGCGGCCTCCAGCCGTTCAATTGCGGGCAGGTAGGAACGGTGAATTGCCAGCAAGGCCTCGGTCAAATCCCAAATCCCAAATCCCAAATCCCAAATTTGGTCATTGGGATTTGGGACTTGGTCATTTGGCATGAGGACGCGCCGCGCCAGGGAGTAGCCGTTGGTGTGCAGGCCGCTGGATGCCAGGCCGATGGCGCGGTCGCCGGGCACGATGGTTGAGCCATCAATAATACAATCCCGCTCCACCACGCCGACGATGGTGCCGACCAGATCGAGCTCGCCGGGTGCGTAGACGCCGGGCATCTCGGCGGTTTCGCCGCCAATGAGAGCGCAGCCCGCCGCCCGGCAGGCCGCCGCCACGCCGCCTACCACCTGGGCCACGACCTCCGGCTCCAGTTTGTGGGCGGCGAAGTAGTCCAGGAAGAACAGCGGCCGCGCGCCCTGGACCAGGATATCGTTAATGCAATGATTGACCAGGTCCTGGCCGATGGTGTCATAGCGGCCCAGCGCTGCCGCCACTTTAGTCTTGGTGCCGATGCCGTCGGTAGAGGCGACGAGTATCGGGCGATCCATCGCCCGCACGGCGGTGGCATCAAACAGGCCGCCAAAAGCGCCGATGCCAGCCAGTACGGCTGGAGTGTAGGTGGATTGGACTGCATCGCGCATGAGCTCGACGGCACGGTGGCTGGCGGCGATGTCTACACCGGCAGATTTGTAAGTCGTCATCTCAACCCCTTTGTTCCAATGATTAATGACCAATGACCCATTTGGGATTTGGTCCCTTCGCTTCGCTCAGGGCAGGCTATTGGTCATTGGGAATTGGTGGAGGCGATGTCGCTGCGATAGTAAATGCCCTCGAAACGGACCTTCTTTAGTTCCTGGTAGACGCGTTCACGTGCAGCAGCCAGCGTCGACTTGAGGGCCACGATGCCCAGCACGCGACCCCCGTCGACACGGAAATGGCCGTTCTGAGCATCCCAGCGTGTACCGGCATGAAACACATGCGTGTCGCCGCTGAGTTGCTCCAGCCCAAGAATCGGGTCGCCGATGCGATAGCGATGGGGATAACCTTTGTACCAGCCGGAACTTCCCCGACAGGCGCCCGAGACGGCACATACGCACACACAGGCATCTTTGGACCAAACGAAGTCGAGGGAATCCAACTCACCGTGGATGCCGGCCTCACAGATGT
>JBBITV010000513.1:0-2748 GCA_037440585.1 Chloroflexota bacterium | reverse complement strand
CGATGCCCAGCACCTCCACCGCCAACGCGATCCCTACTTTCACCCAGACGTTGACGCGCAACCCCCCCGCCACGCCAAGCCCTACACCCACCCGCACCAACACCCCCCCAGCCACCCCGACACGGACGCGGACCTCGGGCCCAACGCTGACCCCGAGCCGGACCCCAACCCCCAGCCAGACGCCGACGGCCACTGCCTCGCCCTCCCGAACCGGGACGAGTGGTCCCCCATCGACGCCGACCAACAGCAGCACCCCGGTGCCCACCTGGACGCCACGGGCCGGCAGCATCGTTCTGACGCCCGCACCTGCGGATGTGGGTTACTTCAATACGACTGCACCCAATTCAGGCAACCAGCTCGGCAACACCGAGATCAGAGCCGGCACCTGGGCTTCAGGCGCCAACCTGTTCCGTGGCGCCATCCAGTTCAACCTGGCTGATCTGCCTCCCGGTGCCGTAATCCAGGCGGCTACACTCCGGGTGAAAGGCAAGGGCGCCCTGGGCACTGGCCTCACGCCCCAGGACGTGTGGTATTTCCGTCTGCTTGATCCTGCTGTGGATCTCACCTGGAGGACGCTCTCCTTTGCCGCACTCAACTCTGCGCCGTTTATCTCAACCCTGTCACCCAGCCTGATTGGCTCACAGGACCTGGGCAAGGATATCTTTAACGAATTTCAATGGACCGCCGAGCAAGTTGCCTTGCTCCAGGCACGCCTGGAGACGACCCGGCGAGTTTCCTTGCGCGTGGATGGCCCTGCGCTGGGGATGGACAAGATCTTCGTCTGGTACGCGCGCACGGACGCCTTTGGTGGGGTCGCGCCCCAACTGACGATCCGCTACCAGATTCCAGCAGCCACCTTCACCCCTACCTTCACCCCGGTGCCGACAGATACCCCGACCCCCACACCGACCAGGACACCCACCGCCACGCCAACGGACACCCCCACACCGACCCGCACCCAGACGTCTACACCGACCCAGACCACCACGCCGACCGCAACCCAGACTCCAACGTCCACTGCGACGGCTACCTTGACATCCACCGCCAGCCCAACCGCGTCTGCATCGCCCATGCTAACCGGTACTCCGGGATTCACTCCCAGTCCTACCAGGACTCCTGAGGCCACCGAAACGCCAGGCGGCACCCCTACTCCCACGCCCACACCCTACCTGACCTGCGATCAGTGCGATACGATTGATCGTGCCTATTACGGCCTGGACGCAGAGGTAACGTTCACCGTCTTCGACCGTACGCCGGGTCTCCCCGACACCGTCAATATAACGGTGGCCAGCGAGAGTGCACAAAGCGGCATCCCGGTCGCCCTGGGCCGGCTGGCCCCGGGCCTGCCTTACTTCAGCACGGTCAAGACACGTCATCTACGGTTCTGCACCACCTGCCCGGCCAGCGACCCGGCCAACGTGACCATCAAAGTCGCCGACGGCGACCTGCTGCTGGCGGTCTATGCCGCCTGGCCATCGGCCGTTCAGTCGTTTTTCTGGTACGCCGCCAGAGCCACCGAGACCCCGCCGCCCACCCTGGTCATCCCAACCGCTACTGCGTCGGCCACCTGGACCCCGGCACCCAGCCCTACGCCTTCACCATCGCCGTCGCCCACCGGCACCTATGCCGCAACCCAGCCACCCACGATGACGCCTTCGGCCACGCCCAGCGCGACGGCGAGCCCTGTGCCATCAGCCACCCCGACTCCAACAGCTACGCCGGTGCCGCGCTACGTGGTTCTCTTACCTTTGATGCGTATGAGTAGGCTTCCAGGACCCACTCCAACGGTAGCCCCTTATCCCCCGCCATCGTGATAGGTGGAGGGTATCTTTGCCAGCAGCACATCGTCCTACAAATGCCAGGACGGTGGCAAGAATTCACCTTGACAGGGGCTTCAAGGGGTGGTATAATCGCCGCGCTGCTCCGGGGTCCGCGAGTAAACCTCTGTGAGTGCGAGGGGTTGAGCCTTCCCCTAACCCTGCCCAACTTCACAGGAGGAATACCATGATGCGCAGCATGCTTTTGGTCTTGGGCCTGGCTGTGCTGCTATCTGCCGGGCTGGCTGGAGCGATCCAGGCTGGCGAGATCGAGTTGTCCAGTCTCTACATGAGCGATGCCCCAGGCGGTTCTCCACGCAATGACTTCCCACCTGGCACGCAAACGGTCTACGCTGTCTTCCGCTACCAGGACATGCGCGGCAATGAGCCGATTGTGATCCGCGTGCTTGACAAAACCGGCCACGAAATCTTCAGAGGCGAGTTTAGCCTACAGGGCAGCGGCCTGCACTCGGTTCCGGTCACTCGTCGCGAGCAACCCTTTGAGATCGGGCTGTACAACACCACCCTTTATTTCCTGGGCGAGCACGAAACCCGGACGTGGACGGTGGGTGGCGTGGATGCTCCAGAGCCAACTCCCTTGCCACCGGCTAGCTTGCGCGTCCAGCCACTGGCGGTGGAGCTGATGGCGCTGCAGGGCGCACCTAACCCGAGCCCGCGTGGGGTGTTCATTACTAATCAAGGCGGGGGTCTCCTGGTATGGCATGCTGCCGCAGACGCAAGCTGGCTACGCCTCATCCCGGCCTCGGGTGGGGCACCATCTGTGATGCGGATCGCGGCCAACACGGCCGGGTTACCGGGCGCCAGATACCCAGGCGCTATATACTGGAGCCGGATCGCCATCGACGCTCAACCTGGCACGCTGAACAGCCCGCAGATAGTTGACGTAGCCCTCAGGATGATTGCCCCAGAC
>JBBITV010000512.1:0-2767 GCA_037440585.1 Chloroflexota bacterium | reverse complement strand
GGCGCTGGGGATTGTCGCCCACGAGGTGGGCCATGCTCTGCAGGACCGCCAGGGCTACCTGCCGCTGCGGCTGCGCGCCGGGTTGGTACCGGCGGTCACGGCCGGAGCCTGGCTGGGGCCGCTGTTGTTCTTCGCCGGGTTCCTGCTGGGGATCAAGAGCCTGGCCTGGCTGGGGGTGTTGGGCTTCGCCGCCGCCGCGGTCTTCGCCCTGGTGACGCTGCCGGTGGAGTTGAACGCCAGCCGGCGGGCGCTCCAGTTGCTGACCAATACTGGCCTGGTGGTCAGTACAGACGAGGCGGACGGGGCGCGGCGGGTGCTGAACGCCGCGGCGCTGACCTACGTGGCCGCGCTGGCCCAGGCGCTCTCAACTCTGCTGTACTATGTGTTCCTGCTCTCGGGTATGCGTCGGGAGGAGTAGCGTAATGACGTTCCGGCGGCAGTCGCACGGCCGCCGCAACGTAGTGGACGAGATACGGAGGGACTGATGATGGACAGTATGTCAAATTTCGATTACGGGATGTGGCCGATTGTGCTGCTGAACATTGGCTTTATTCTGGCTTTCGCCATCAGCTTCCTGGCGCCCCGGCGCCGGGTCGAGTGGCGGTCGATGGGCGTCTTCGCTGCCTGGCTGGTGGCCCTGTTCACCGAGATGTACGGCTTCCCGCTGACGATCTACCTGCTGACCGGGCTCCTGGGCCGGTCGTACCCGGCACTCAACCCGTTCAGCCACGTCAACGGCCACCTGTTGGTCGCCCTGCTGGCGCCGGGGTCTGAGGAGCTGGTGCTGGCCATCGATATCGCGACGACCCTGGTCTTCCTGGCCGGTTTCGTCCTGATATCCGACGCCTGGGGGCAGATTCACAAGGCCAAGGGTGAGCTGGTGACGGGCGGCTTGTACGCCCGGGTGCGGCATCCCCAGTACGCTGGCCTGTTCCTGATCATCGGCTCGCTGCTGGTCCAGTGGCCGGCGCTCCTGAGCTGGCTGATGGCGCCAGTGCTGTTCGTGACCTACGTGCGGTTGGCGCGGCGCGAGGAGCGGGAGTTGGAAGCCCAGTTCGGCGAGGCGTACCGGGCCTACAAGGCGCGGGTGCCGGCGTTCTTCCCGCGGTTGGGCGACCAGACTCAGCAGCCCGGAACGCAGTCACAGGATGTCACAGCCACGTAGCATGTTCGTAGTGACGGCAGATTCGCTTCGCTCACTGCAAGAAAACCCCAGGCTGGAAGCCATGGGCTGAAAGAGCGAAGCCCCTTCGGGGCTGGAGGTTAGCCCGCAGGGCTTTGCTCTCTCAGCGCATGGCTTCTAGCCTGGCGCTCGGCCGGCCATAGCCTCGATTCTGAACAGAAAGTTAGCACCATTGGACTAAAGCCTGTGCTGAGCGCAGCCGAAGCATCGCTACTACGAACCCATTTGGTAGGCAAAGGAGGCAAGTGATGGCAACTCAAGAAATCAGTCTGCCCATTACGGGGATGACCTGTGCATCGTGTGTGTCAACGATTGAAGGTGCACTTAACAACTTAAGCGGTGTCGAAAAGGCGACGGTGAACCTGGGCGGTGGCAAGGCCAAGATTGCGTATGACCCGGCCCGCGTCAGCCTGTCGCAGTTCGTGCAGGCCGTCTCCGACGTGGGCTACGAAGTCGGCACCAAGCAGGTGATGCTGCAGGTGTCCGGGATGACGTGCGCCAGTTGCGTGGCCCACGTGGAAGGCGCACTGACGGAGCTGGAGGGGGTGACCAAAGCCGTCGTGAATCTGGGGCTGGGGACGGCGAAGGTCGACTACATCCCTGGCCTGGCCACCGTGGCGCAGATGAAACGCGCCGTGCGCGAGGTGGGCTACAGCGCTGAGGAGAAGGTCGAGGGTGTGGAAGCGCTGGACCGGGAGAAAGAGGCGCGCCAGCGCGAGATTCGCCGCCAGGGATTGTATCTCGTGTTCACCACGCCCATCGCCCTCCTGGTGATGCTGGGCACGTTCCGCGATTACTGGATTCTACCCCAGTTCGTGCCGGAATGGCTGGGCTACAAGTGGGTGCTGGGGTTGTTGACCACCCCCGTCGTCTTGGGGCCAGGGCGACAGTTCTTCGTGAACTCCTGGCGCGGGCTGCGCCACGGCGTCACCGACATGAACTTGCTATATGCCACCGGCATTGGCGCGGCCTACGCCATCGCTGTCATCAACACCCTCTGGCCCACGGCCGGTTTCGGCGGCACGGGGGCGACCTTCTTCGAGTCGGCGGCGCTGCTGACCGGGTTTATCGTGCTGGGACGCTGGCTGGAGGCGTTGACCCGCGGGCGCACGTCGGAGGCCATCCGCAAGCTGATGCGCTTGCAGCCCAAGATCGCCCGTGTCGTCCGTGACGGCCAAGAAATCGAAATCCCAGCCGACGAAGTAGAGATGGACGACATTGTCCTGGTGCGGCCGGGCGAGCAGGTGCCGGTGGACGGCCTGGTCCTGGAAGGCTACTCGGCCGTGGACGAGAGCATGATCACCGGCGAATCCCTGCCGGTCGAAAAGAAAGCGGGCGACGAGGTCATCGGGGGTACCATGAACAAGACCGGCGCCTTCAAGTTCCGGGCGACCAAAGTGGGCAAAGAGACCGCGCTGGCGCAGATCATCAGGCTGGTCGAGGACGCCCAGGCGAGCAAAGCGCCCATTCAGAAGCTGGCCGACTGGGTGGCCGGACACTTCATCCTGGGCGTGCACATCCTGGCGGTGCTGGTCTTCGTCTTCTGGTTCTTCCTGGGCTTCCAGATGTTCTTCGATCCCAACA
>JBBITV010000511.1:0-2770 GCA_037440585.1 Chloroflexota bacterium | reverse complement strand
GCGGCCTGCGGGGCCATGCCCCGCCACTGGAAGGGCGTGCCGCCGTTGGGGTTACCGGCAGCGTTATTCTGGCTGCTCTGCACCCCGCTGCCCGCGAGAATGCCCGCCACATGGGTGCCGTGGCTGCCAAGGGGATTGGCGGCGATAGTCGCCACGATGTTCAGGTCAGGGTGGGTGGCGTCGAGGCCCGTGTCCTGCACGCCCGCCGTAATGCCGGCGCCGCTGAGACCGTTGTAGGCGATGGCGAGTGGAGGCCCGGGGTTGATATTGGCGTTCTGGACGGCGTTAACGTTGATAGTGGCCCGGGTGTTATTGTTGTCCGGCATCTGGGGGGCTGGGCCGGCGTCGATCCACTCCACCTGGTCGTGGGCGGCCAGGCTGGAGAGATGGGCCGGAGCGATGGTCACCCGCCACAGGTGGTCGGTAATTGCATCGAAAGAGATGGCCTCGGCACCCAGAATGGCCTGAATGTTGGCCAGGGCTACGTCCCGGGCAAAGAGCACGGATAGCTCCAGAGTCCCGTCCGAGTTGAGCACGGTGTTATCGGGCACGTCGCCCTCGGTCACAACCTGGAAGCGGGAATAGTTGCCCAGGAGGATATGGGGGTCAATCTTGTCCTCCGGCTCCAGGGGGGTGATGGCCCGCACCAGCCCGGCGAGGTCCGGGTCCGCCAGGTTGACCCCCTTGTGGATAAAGCCAAAGCTGTTGCGCCCCGGCAGGAAGCTCTGGCGGAAAATGCCGGCCCGCTCCAGGGCCCGATTCTGGTTACAGGCACAGGCCTGGAGCAAGGAGATAAGGGCGTGCAACCCCTCGCCAGGGGCGGCGGCCAGGTTACTCAGGAACTGGCCGGTCGTGACGGTACTGGGCCACAGGTCGCCGCTGCGCAGGCTGATTTTCTCCCTTTGAAAGAATTCGTTGCGCCCTGCGTCGAAGGGCACGGTCAGCTCAATCGTGCCCGTAGCACGACCTGTACCCATCGGGTCGGTGAGGGCCAGCCGCCAGCCGACGCCCCGGGCCAGATCGTCGGGGGTTACAGTGTAGGTCAGGGTCAGGGAAGAAGGGCCAGTAACCTGGGCGTAGGGTGCCGTGGGATCAGGCAGGCCGGGGCGGCGGCGGCCGGTCAGAGTGGCCGTCAGCGAAGTGCTGTCGCCGGTCCAGGTGATGACGGCCCGGATGGTGCCTTCGTTTAGCACATTGAACAGGACGAAAGGCACCGAGTGTGGCCCGTCGATGACGAAGTTGTAGGTCGTGGTCTGGCCAGGCGGCGTAATTCGGAGGGGCCAGCAGTTGGTGTTGTTGTTTTCGTTGGATTCTGCGACCCTTGCGCCGGGGTCGATTCGGGCGCAGACAAAGTAGTTACCTGGGGGCGTGTCCGCGGGTATGATGGCCGCCCCTTCAGAAAGGCGAGCGGACCTGCCCGCCGGGATATCCGGCGTATTACTGATCCGCCCACCGGTGAGCAAAACGTCTTCTCCGTAAGGACCCGGCGAGGCGTAGCCTTCGGGGACGATTTCGTCGGTGGAGAGGATCAGGTCCACTACGTACCCGTTGGCCGGGTCAATGGTTCCTACGGTGCCGGGTGCGTCGGCGGTCCCCCGATTGGCGGCCATGACGGTGAGTAGTGGATCAATGTCCTGGCCGGGCACGGCGGAGGAAGGACCGGTCAGGTCTACCACCAGGTCCGGTATCACTTCGGTTACCCCTGCGACCAGGCTCAGGGCAGGACTACTCTGGGCGGTGGTCCCAGCCACACTTAGCGCGAGACCAGGCAGGGTAATCAGAAGGAGTAGAAGCAGTTTGTGGATCATCGTACCTCCCCCTGGATAGCCGTCCGCCCCTCGAACAGTTACGCCTTGTAGTTTCTCTAACAGTCTATCGGCACGTGGAGTACAGACTTTAGTCTGCCTCTCTGTACAACCTGGAACGCAAGCGCTTCTTCGACGAGTGGATGCCCTCCCTCGGCGCGAGAATAGCGCCGCGTTCCCAAACCACCGCACCGCCGCGCCATCCGCTTCATCGCGCGCCACGACGAGCAAGGCCGTGACAGCACCTCAACCAGCGCGGCGTGATTGGTGACATCCGCCTGGCGCGGCGCAGCCACCGCGCGCCCAATCAGGCGATTGACGCGCGCGGCGGCGCGTTGGGCAACTTCCAGACGCGCATCAGCCAAGACGATTTCAGCCGCGTCCCCAAAGCGCGCCAGGTCATAAGCAGCAGCCGTGCCCTGCCGTCCCGCGCCCAGGACAATATAGCGATAGGGTGACATTGTTTCACTCAGCCCTGTTGTTTACAACTGGGCGCAACTGGGCTTGAAGCATCTCCACCACCCGCGCGATTCCCTCTGGCGGATTGGGTGCGGAGGCGAGCAACTGCGCGTCCTCCAGCACGCCTTGCAGCAATCCCACAGGCGGCTTGTCTTCCTCCAGAAGAGATTAGCCCGTAGGGCTTCGCTCTTTCAGCCCATGGCTTCCAGCCTGGGGTTTTCTTATTCTTGCCGCCGAATCTTTGTCCAGGACCAGGTGCGCGTGCGACGCCTTGCGCAGAATCGAGCCGGGGCAGTCTTCGCTGATGGGTCCGCGCAGCGCGCGATACACCGCATCCGCTTTGCGCGCTTCGGGAACGATGCACAGCACGCGCCTGGCTGCCAGCAGCGCGGGAATTGTCAGTGTGATCGCGTGTGTCGGGACATCTTCGATTTCTGCAAAATGCCCTTCGCCAACTTGCTGCCGCCGCGAGGCTTCCGCCAACTTCACAACTTTCACCCACACCG
>JBBITV010000510.1:0-2811 GCA_037440585.1 Chloroflexota bacterium | reverse complement strand
CCTGGATCAGGCCCCTCAGATTTTTCATTCCCAGGGTAAGCCGGGCCAGGCTGTGGTGCTTGGCAATCGGGACGTTAATCAGTACGTCGGCCTTGAGGGCGTCCTGGTAAATGGCCCACTTCTTGAGGTCGCGCCCGCGGGGGATAGCGGTCTCAACGTACTTCATGCGGGCCATGATCTCCATCTGGCCGCCGGCCGCTTCCACCGCCTTCTTGATACCGCTGACGGTGTAAGCCTGGTCGGCCGAGCCGCCGAAAGGATAGTCCATGACCCGGACCCGCTTCGCCCCAACCTCACGACATAATGTCACAATGGTGGCGACGACCTCAGGATTCGTAGTGGCCGCGTACTCGAACGAGTGGTAGGCGACGCAGATGTTGGGCTTGACGATGACGTCGTGGCCGGGCTTGACAAAGCGGCTCATTCCGCCAAGTGCGGCGACGACGGCACGGGTGATGGCCGCCGGGCTCTGGCCATGAGCGACGGCCAGGTACGCCTGGCCGGAGGCCGGGGGCGGCGTGGGCGTCCGGCCTGGCACAGGTAGGGCTGTGGGCGTGAACGGTGCTGCAGCGGTCGAAGTGGGCGCTGCGGTCGGCCGGAAAGTGGCCGTCGGGACGGTTGTTGGCTGGGGCGCGGCCGTGGGCATGCAGCCCAGGTTTTCCAGGGCCAGGCGCGCGCCGAGGGTGCCCAGGCCCCATCGGGCCGCGTTTTCCAGGAATCGGCGGCGGGTTAGCTTGTTCATTCCCTGGTCATAGGACGGCGATCCCGTCGATCTCGAGCAGTGCCCCTTCGTCAAAGAAGTCGGTCACTTCGACCAGGGTCATGGCTGGGTAGTGCCTGCCGAAGTACGAGCGGTACACCTCGCCGATGGGCTTGAGGTGGGCCTTGTAGCCCTTCACATCCTTGACATAAATATTAATTTTGACGATGTTCTGGAGTGTCGCCCCGGCCGCCTCGCAAACCGTCTTCAGGTGGTCGATAGAGCGGCGGAACTGTTCGACGACGTCGCCGGGCGGCGTGCCAGGCGGCTGGCCGTAGATACCGTTCTGCCCAGCCAGGAACAGGATGCGGCCGCCCTTGACCAGGGTACCGTAGCTGAAACCGCTCGGCCTGGTAAGAGTGTCCGGGTTAATCAGGGTGATTTGCATCGGCAGCTCCTAATAAGTGACTCCTCCGCCATCCACGTTGATTCCTTGCCCGGTAATGCCTTTGGCGATCTCACTTGCCAGCAGCACGGCCACGGCCGCAACCTCATCAGGCTCGATGAGGCGCTGCTGCGGGCTCGTCTTCTCCAAAGCCTGGCGCACCTCGCACTCTGCCATCTTCGTCCGCGCCACGATGTATATGATTGCGGCATCAGTCATGGCAGTGTCGACGTAGCCGGGGCAGATGGCGTTGACCGTGATGTTGTAGGAAACGAATTCGGCCGCCAGTGCCCGGGTCAATCCTAAGAGTCCGTGCTTGGCCGCCGTGTAGGCGGCTATATAGCGCCCGCCCACTTTCGAGGCAATAGAAGCAATATTGATAATTCGGCCCCAGCGACGTTCCACCATGCCCGGGGCGATGGCCTTGGTGACGTAGTAGGCGCTGGTGAGATTGACCGCGAGAATCTGGTGCCAGAGATCATCCGGGTGGCCCAGGAATTTGTGGCTGAGGGCCAGGCCCGCATTGTTGACCAGGATGTCGACTCGGCCGAGCCGCTCGAGGACTTCCGCCGCCATCCGTGCCACTTGCTCGGGGTCTATCACATCACAAGTGACTGCCAGGCTGCGGCGCCCTAGTGCCTCGACTTCCCCGGCGACCCGCCGAATCTCGACTTCTGTCCGCGCAACTGCTGCCACATCTGCGCCCTCGCGTGCCAGGGCCAAAGCAATTGCACGGCCAATACCGCGTCCACCGCCAGTGACGAGGGCAATACGACCGGCCAGGCTGTGTTTGCTCTCCATCGACCGCTACCTTCTTTCTTTAATAGCGAAGGACCTCATGGGAACTCATGGGAACTCAGGGGTGAGTTCCTACGAGTTCCTCTGACCCCGGAGTCACGTCACAATCCCCCAGTACAACAACGCCTCTCGCCCTGCCTCGGTCAGCCGCTCCTTCGTCCATGGTGGATCCCAGACCACTTCGATCTCCACGCGGTCCACCCCAGGTACCTCGCGCAAACGCTGCTCCACATCTTCCAGAATGAACTCCATCGCCGGACAACCCATCGCCGTGAAGGTCAGCTTGACGTGCACACTGCCATCGTGCGCTTCCAGTCCGTAAATGAGCCCCATGTCGACGATGCTTATGGGCATCTCCGGATCGTGCACGTCCTGTAGAGCTGCCCACAGATCGGCTTCGTGCTCCACTCCAGACCTCGTCTTCATCCTTCCCAAATCAACAGCCGTGTCATTCTCGTCAACGGCTGGAATATAGTTGAATTGTTGCTCTTTGTCAAGCCCAGATTTGACAGCATTCCGCTTGTGTGATATGATTGTGGTGTAGGACGTGGAAGGATTGTTTTGGGGATCGATCCGGCGATTGACCGCCAAGGCAGAGACGGCCTGGCGGTTTTTTGATTGTCGGTTATGCAGGCTCGCTGAACACCCTCCGCGTTATATCTATCCATTAACGGAAGGAGGGATCAGCACATGGCACAGCGTACAATTGGCACTGTGAAGTGGTTCAACGGGGCCAAGGGCTACGGTTTCATTGCGCGCGAAGATGGCCCCGACGTGTTCGTCCACTTCTCGGCCATCCAGAGCCAGGGTTACCGTACTTTGGACGAAGGTCAGCGGGTGGAATTCACTGTCGAGCAGGGTCCCAAGG
>JBBITV010000509.1:0-2812 GCA_037440585.1 Chloroflexota bacterium | reverse complement strand
GGAAGAAATGGCCGCGCTATACTTGCCTGACCCTTCTCGGTGAATTCGACCAGCCGGTGCATCGAGGTAAAGGCTATTACGATGCACCGGTCGGGTTGCGCTGTATCGGCCATGTAGATGAACAGCCAGGTGGTTGGTGGGCCACCTTCCCACGGTGCTGGTTGGTCCGGGTCGGGCTCAACGTCTGTGGCCAGGAAATACAGGTTATCCACCGCTTCCAGGTCAGCAATCTCGCCACGAGAGAAATTCACCCAAAGCATAACGCGGGCCTCTGCCGCAACTAAATTAACCACAAAGAGCGCAAAGAACGCAAAGCCACTTTTGGTTTTCCTTTGCGCTCTTTGCAGTTGATCCAGAATCTGCCTACTTCGCTATCGCTGCCTCGAACGCTGCTAACGTTGGCTGGATGTAGAGCACCGAGCGCAAATTTCCGTTGAGCGCCACCTGCGTTTTTAAACCGTTGCCGGTGATGTAGGCCACGGTGATCTCGTCGCGGGCAATTTTACCACGCTCGGCCAGCTTTTTCAAGGCGGCAATGGTCACGCCCCCGGCGGTCTCGGCGAATATGCCCTCGGTCTGCGCCAGGAGCACCATCCCTTCCACGATCTCCTGATCCGTGGCGTCCTCGGCATAACCACCGGTCTCCTTGAAGGCTTGCAGCGCGTAATAGCCGTCCGCGGGTGCGCCGATGGCCAGGGATTTGGCGATGGTGTCCGGCTTGACGTGCTGGATCCGGCCAGTGCCGTCTTTGTACGCCCTGACAATTGGTGAACAGCCTAGCGCTTGTGCGCCGGAGACGCGCGTCGGGGTGTTTGGGATGAGGCCGAGCTGTTTCATCTCGTCCAGGCCCTTTTTGATCTTGACCAGCACCGATCCTGACGCCATGGGTACGATGATGTGGTCTGGCGCGCGCCAGCCGAGTTGCTCCGCAACCTCGAAGCCCAACGTTTTGCCGCCTTCAGAGTAATACGGCCGCACGTTGACGTTCACGAAGGCCCAGCCATATTGCTCGGCCATGATGCTGCACAGCCGGTTCACGTCGTCATAGTTGCCGTCAACCGCGACGACGGTGGGGCCATAGACGCTAGATGCAGTGATCTTGGCCTCTTCCAGGTCGGCGGGGATGAAGACGTAGGACTTGAGGCCAGCCTTGGCCGCGTGGGCGGCGACCGAGTTCGCCAGGTTCCCAGTTGAGGCGCAGGCGATGGTGTCGTACCCGAACTCGACGGCTTTGTTGATCGCCACGGCAACCACGCGATCTTTGAAGGAATAGCTGGGATTAACGGCGTCGTTCTTAACGTACAACTCGCGCAAGCCAAGGATCTCGCCCAGGCGATCGGCTTTGATTAAGGGGGTGAAGCCCGCTTCCAGTCCCACGAAGCGATGGCCCGACACCGGGAGTAAGTCGCGGTAGCGCCACATGTTGAACGGCCCGGCCTGGATACGTTCGCGGCTAACGATAGCCTGCATGGCCTGGTAGTCATAGTCCACTTCCAGGGGGCCGAAACACTCGTCACACACAAACAGGGGTGCTTCGGGATAGGTTTGCCCGCATTCCCGGCACTTGAGACCTCGGATCGTTGGCATGGCTCTCTTTCCTTTCGGCGCTTGATAGCAGCCTTGCGAAGGTTTCAAGCCTTCGCAAGGCTTGGTTTGCAATAGAAAACCCCTCATCACTGGGGCGACGAGGGGCATCCGTCAACTACTGGACTAATTTGGAAACAAATAGCCTCTTCTCGAATGAAGAGGCTCACCAACATCGTTGCTGCTGCCCTCTCATCTTCCAGAATGACTCTGCCGGAATTGGCACCATGGCCAAAGTGACTGACCTGGTTGCCGACGCTTCACAGGGCCGGTCCCTCCGCGTCTCTGGATAAGAGTTGGTCATGTTCGGTTGTGAATTGCGGGCGATGATAGCACAGGGTGAAGGTTTTGTCAAACGGGTCTCATTGACCTGTGGCCTTGCGGACCAGTCGGGGTCCGAATGACAGGCCCTATGTGGCTGACAATAAACGTGCTGCCATAGACCCCTCCGTGTAAAACCGCGCGGATCATTGCGCGGACACTCAGGTTGGTGTATACTTATATCAGCCATCAGCCATCAGAGAAAGTGAAGACCTATCGAAAGCCAAACAAACATCGACACGTGGCAGGTTCAGCGTGACTTTCCCTGGAACTTTACCGTCAACGTCCTTGACGGCGGCTGGTTCCTCCTCGGGATGAGCTTCACGTCAACCGTCACCGTCCTGCCACTGTTCGTACAACAACTCGGCGGTTCTCCATTCGCTATTGGCCTGATTCCCGCTATCTTTAACGTTGGCTGGCTCCTGCCGCAATTATTGACTGCTCCTTATGTCGAGCGTCTGGTCCTTAAAAAGCGCTTCGTGCTGCTGGTCAGCCTGAACGAGCGCATCCCGTATTGGCTGCTGGGGGCCTTCATACTGGTTGCCGCCCAGCACGTGAGCAACACCGTCTTGCTGATAGCGTTCTTCGCCACGTTGATCTGGTGGTGCCTCGGCGGCGGGTTCACAGCGACTGGCTGGCAGGACCTCATGGCCAAGGTGATGCCGCTCCGGCGTCGTGGTCTATTCTTTGGCACCCAAAGTGCCTTCGGTGGGTTGCTGGGCTCAGCCGGCGCGGTGGCCGCCGGCTACCTGCTGGACCGTTACCCCTTCCCGACTAACTTCGCGCTCTGTTTCCTGATCGCAGGTGCTTGCATGAGCAACTCATACTTCTTCCTGGCCCTGACCCGCGAGCACGCCCAGGATCCATCCACCCAGACTGTCAGCCATGGTGACTACTGCTGACATCT
>JBBITV010000508.1:0-2836 GCA_037440585.1 Chloroflexota bacterium | reverse complement strand
ATGCCCTGGGTTGCAGAACCAGGCGCTCCAACACGTCCTGCGTAGCAGCTTCGGGTCGCTGCAGCAAAGCAGCCGCCTGCATCGAGTCGATCTCACTATGCTCACGAAGGTAAGAGAGCAACAGCAGTTCATCCAGGTCGAAATGCTGACCAGCCCGCTGTCTTTCAGCGACGAAGGTGGCCAACGCTTCGTCGTAACTGTCGTTGTACAGCGTCAGGGTGACGGTGTGCTCGTCGGCTTCGTAGACGGGTGGCCGCTTGCCGTAGGCCAGTGGCGGGATGAAGATGCGCCGCCGGCCGATGCCGGCCCGCTCCACCAGGCCGATCGTCTGAAACATCTCGGCCAGCAGCCGGTTACGGGCCTTGGGCTCGTGGTGCAGGATGTTCTGAGGGGTGATACCGCCGATGAAGCCGCCCGGGCTGGAGACGACCATCTCCCGGTGCCGCTGGTGAATATATATAGAGCCGGGTTCCAAGTAGTCCCGGTGAATGAGGGCATTGAGGATCGCCTCGCGAAAGCTCTCTTCGGGGTACGCCGGGATCTTCATGTGAAACAACCCCAGGCGCAACGTGCGTACTGGGTTACGCTCTGGGTGCTGGATCAGCTCTTGTGTACGCTGGACGATGTAGAGCAGGGGCGCTTTCAAGTCTTCGCGGAAACCGATATCCACGGGTGTAGGTTCGTAGAGATAGATGACTTCGTGCTGAGGCAGGACACGGGCCAGGACCGTGCGCTTACCCAGGAGTAGTAGGCCGCCTCGGGTCAGTCTGCCGTCTCGCACAGCGCCGACGGCTTCGAGCAATTCCTGTTGTGAGAGCGCCAGCAAGGGTGATTGGGGCCGCAGACTCTCGATGGTATTGCGTAGACGGGCAATCTCCACGCCATCCAGAGCGTCTAGCTCCACCCCTTCGACTGGCTGGGCGCTCCAATCTATCACACCCAAAGCGACTTGTCGCCGTTGGAAAGCCTCCGGCGAGTAGGGCATGCAGTTCTTGCCCACGCGAATCTGGTAGAGGCCAGCAGCCGTACCGTAGGGTGGAGCCGGTCCCCGGGGCACCCGCACCAGCAGCAAATTCCCCTCGGGCACCGAGAGCTCTTCGATTTCGACCGTCAGGTTGGGGCGAGTACCATCGTATATGGCGCGCTGCCAGATGTCTACATCGTAGCCGGTGCAGCCGGTGATAGCTTGACGCCGTCCGACAGCCCGGTCGCGCACACCGAAGACGATGACGCCACCATCAGCATTAGCCAAGCAGACAGCCGCCTCGCTCGCTTCGCTCATGCTGGTTTTAGCGTCTTGCCAACGCTTGAAGTCCAGCACTTCGCTTTCCAAGGCGTCGGCTGGCTCATGCTCCAGTCGATCGAGCAGGCTCAGGATTTCTTCACGTGAGGGAAGACGTTTCACCCTTGGCCTCGCTCCAAGTTAGCCCATCCAGGAACTCGTCATCGAGGGAGGGGTGGTAACCGCCCCGTTCCTCGCGCAGTACGCGCCGCCAGTAGTCCTCGGTGGACTCGCGGCGAGGCGCTTCAGCCGTTAGCGAGCGCAGCTCCGGCATAAGCGCGATGACTTGTGCCAATTCGTTTGTGGTGAGCCTGCGGAGCAGCCGCACGGCTGCCCTTATGCGCCGGTCACTCGTGGATGTCTGTTCCTCGGAAACGGTCATCAGGTCTGGCCCTCACTCGAATAGTCGCTGCTTTGGGTCAAGTATACCATGCCCGTATCCGTGGGGCAAATGAGACTCGGGCAGAAAAAATGAAGCAAGCAGTAGAGCCGAGACGCCGAGACCACCAGAAGGACCGTCCGGATAAAACCCTGGCCGTCCTTCCGGCGGCCGCGTCCGTACGCGGCTTGCATACCAACGAGCTTTCTGCTACAATTCGCCCAGCCTTTGAGCGGTCATCCAGGAGGGGAAATGGAGCTCGCTACGTATATCCGGGATATCCCCGATTTTCCGGTAAAAGGGGTTCTCTTTCGAGACATCACCACGTTGCTCAAGCACCCAGCCGCCTTGCGTGAATCCATAGACCGGATGGTCGAGCATTATCGCGGACGCCAGATCGATCTGGTTGCGGCGGTCGAGTCACGCGGTTACATTTTTGGCGCGCCACTGGCCTATCAGTTAGGAGCAGGGTTTGTGCCGGTGCGCAAGATGGGTAAGCTGCCGGCGGAGAAGATCAACGTCTCCTACACGCTCGAATATGGCGTGGAAACCCTGGAAATGCACGTCGATGCCGTGTCTCCAGGCAGCCGGGTGCTGATTGTGGACGATCTCATCGCCACCGGTGGTTCAGCCCGGGCGACGGCATCCCTGGTGGAGGCCCTTGGGGGCACGGTGGTGGGGATGGCGTTTCTGATCGAGCTCCTCTTCCTGCGTGGGCGGGAAAAGATCAAGGAGTACGAGGTCTTTTCGCTGATCCAGTATGATTAGCAACCCTCAGCCTTGCGAAGGTTCTTAACCTTCGCCAGGCTGGGCTGACAAAATCACATTGCGACGACCAGGGCAATGGCGTGCTCTCGCGTGTGAGAAAGCGTTAACGCAAGCTGGCTGAGCCCCTTTTCCTCGGCGAGGGCTTGCGCGCGGCCGTGGAGCACGATCCGAGGCCGCCTGCGTTCGTCGTTGACGACTTCGATCTCGTGCCACTCGACATCCCCAATGCCTGTCCCCAATGCTTTCGCGACGGCTTCTTTGGCGGCAAAGCGGGCCGCCAGGGCAGCAGACCGGCCCGCACAATAGGCCAGTTCCCCCGGTGTGTATATCCGGTTCAGAAAACGATCACCGAACCGGGCTACCGTCTCCTCAATTCGCTCGATCTCGATGAGGTCGACACCCAGGGA
>JBBITV010000507.1:599-2842 GCA_037440585.1 Chloroflexota bacterium | reverse complement strand
TGGCCGGGGCAGTGAAGAAGGCTTGCAGCGTCGGCAAGTCAACCGGGCTCCTCAGACTGCGGCTTCTATGGCAGCGATTAACTCAGCGAATCATGTACTGTTTAGAGCCCCTCAGGGGGGCTGCGCATCTCCAAAAAGTCGATTCCGCTTTTCAGGCTCGGCCAACGGGTGGAGCGGTTCATCTTGACCGATGCGAAACTGCACCACCAAGTTGTTGAGCCACGGCAACGCTGTCCGTTTGGCGTTCAACTTCTCCAGCAGTGGCTGGAGCTCGTCTTGTCCGGGAAAAGGGTCAAAGACGATGTGCAGCTCTTTGCCAACCAAATACAAGGTCGCCGGCCGCCGGATGAACTTGCGCAACAGGGTCCCTGCCCACATCTTGGCGTACTCTCCTCCCATGGCCTGGGCGAAGTAGGTCAGCAGGTTAAACACCAGGCAGCGCAGCCAGCCGGAGAGGAAGAAGGCCGTGTCGTCGTACTCGACCTCACGGACCAGTTGGCCCTGCTCGTCGCGTCGCGTTCGCAGCACGTAGCCAGGCGGCAAGATGTCCAGATAGAGGTCATGTTTGCCGATGCGATGGGCGAATTCCTGCCCCCAGTGGTCGCCGAATTCGTTGAGCAAGGCGCGGGCGTCAATGTCCCAGTCATCGGTCAGGAAGACGACCGGCCAGCGTTCGGCCGGTTTCTCGCCCTGCGGGTCGTGGAGTATGATGGTGCGCAGGGTGACGGTGTCCACCACTTTCTGGCCCTCCCATACCGGGATAGCCATCTGGGTGTCGGCCAAGCGATAAACGGGCCGCTGGTCGGTGGGCAGGTCGGCGTGTTTGTCGAAGACGAAAGGCTGCGGGTCGAAATCGCTGTTCTTCAGTTGCTCCCACTGCTGGATATTAGCTGGGTAACGCACGGCCGGGGTGTAGAAGTGGACCCGCGGTTCATCCGCCAGGGTGCGGAAGATCTGTCCGCTGTAGCCACCTTTGTCGAAGAAGAGGCGTAACAGCCCGTCTTGAGAGCGGCGATGCTTCAGCACTTCTGGTACAATCTCGACCACGCCCTTGCTCAACTTCTTGGTTCCCTGATAGACGCGCAACGCCAGCCACAGGTGAGCATCCAGGTCGTAGGCCAGCACCGCTTCCTCCGCCTTGAGGATGCGGCCCGTGTTGCCGATCTTGCCTTTGGGCAAGTCCACGACCGCAGTGTAGCGAGGCAGGTTGTGCCCATCCAGGCTGATACGGCGCGTGCCCTCACCCAAGGCTTGGACCTCCAATTGGGCGCTGGCCGCATAGAACTCCTGGGCCTTTTCTCCAGGAATCGTGTGTAACAAGTGCTGGAAAGTGCCGTGCGTCAGTGGGCGTGGCCGTCCTGTGACCAAGGCGAAACCGATGTCACACACGTCATCCAGATGAAAGGCTCTCCGTATCCCAAAGATGACGGCAAAGAAGGCCGTCAGGAGCCACTGGGTGGCGGTCACGGCATAGTTGGTGGCCATGGGCAGCAGGTGAGTCAGTTTCAACCAGCCGGTCTCCACCAGCAGCACGGCCAGGATGAAAGCCCCGCCCACTCGTGTCTGGCCGAGCCGCACCTGCTCTGTCTCTGGCGGAGCTTTCGACGGCGCCGCCTGTAACTGGCGGGTGATGGTCGGACGCTGGATCCCCCAGCGCAAGCGGATGGTCTCCACCATGGAGGCGGTCACCTGGCCGGCTTCTGGCTCCTGGGCTTCGTGGAGAACCTGGTTCACTCGCTCAGCCAAGGTAGCATCGTCCGGCAAGACATGCTCTTCGATCACGGCGCTCAGGATGGCCTGGAGCAGGATCTTTTCTACCCTTGTCTCGGTGGTGATGGCCGGTCGCCCTGGAATAGAATGGTCGAAAAGCCCGGACAATCCCTCTTCCCGAAGCCGCTGCTTGTACACCCGGACGGAGCGGTCCTGACCAAAACCAGCAGCCCGCGCCAAGACCGACTGTGGGACAACATCGGCGGCTTCCAGGATCACCATTGCCAGCCGAAGCGCGGCGTCGGGGTCCTCATCGTCCGGCAGCCAGGCCAGGAACTTGTTCAGGGCGTCGACGATGACCTGGTGGTCTGTTGGTAAGGTGCAACCTGAAAACTCAAGACGAACGTCCATCGTACCTCTCCCCAGTTTTGGGGAGAGGATACCACAAAAAGCGGAATCGACTTATTCGTCGTCTCTTGCGCCGCTAAACATTACATGTATATCACAATTTGCTCCTGCCGGACTGCCAAGTC
>JBBITV010000507.1:0-499 GCA_037440585.1 Chloroflexota bacterium | reverse complement strand
CGGCAGAAAGGCGGTGGACGTGGCCGTCCACCGCGAGCTATTGTGATCTACTGAGTCTCAGTATATCACAATTTGCTCCTGCCGGACTGCCAAGTCCGGCAGAAAGGCGGTGGACGTGGCCGTCCACCGCGAGCTATTGTGATCTACTGAGCCTGGTATTGTTCATCGCTGACCTTTTCCATCCAGTCGGCGCTCTTGCCGTCGAGCTGTTCCACGATGGCGATGTGCGTCATGGCCGTGGTTGGCGAGGCGCCGTGCCAATGCTTCTCACCCGGCGGAAACCAGATCACGTCCCCCGGTCGAATTGGCTCGATCGGGCCTCCCCAGCCCTGTGCCAGGCCGCAGCCAGCAGTGACGATCAGGATCTGACCCAGCGGGTGGGTGTGCCATGCGGTCCGAGCGCCGGGCTCGAAGGTGACGCTGGCGACGAGCACGCGCGCCGGCTCGTTCGCCTGAAACAGGGGGTCAATGCGCACCGCGCCGGTAAAATACTCGGCCG
>JBBITV010000506.1:0-2851 GCA_037440585.1 Chloroflexota bacterium | reverse complement strand
GGCATACGTTGTATTCGCGGTCTTGATTGCCGTCGGATTCAACGTGGCTCAATCCCAGTGGCTTCAGGGCGACAGAATCCGCCAAACGACAACCATCCTCTTGACCCTGGCACTACCCATCCTGATCTACACCGCTGCACCCAGGATAGCCTCACTGTTTCTCAGCAACGTGCCGGGTTTCCGCGCGCTTCCAGGGCGCGACAACTACACCTATGTGCTCTCCCCGTGGAAACATAACGAGACGGGAGCGCGCGTCCTGGGCGAGCGCATCTTATCCTCGCTATCGTCGGACAGCGTGCTCTTCGCCGATTACAGCCTGTGGGCCGTGGTACGTTACTTGCAGAAAGTGGAAGGCAGGCGACCTGACGTTCAACTCGTCGAGCTCCCCACGGTTGCCAGCAGGCAGCAATTGCAAACCATTCGAGAACATGGCACGACAAAGCAACTCTACCTGGCCGACATCTATACGCGTTACTACGATCTTGCGGAGATCCAGGCGTATTTTGAAATAGTGCCCGAGGGCTCCGTTTATCACCTGGTCCCGAAATAAGCTCGATGGATATCCTACACGTCTACAAAGATTATCCGCCTGTCCTTGGCGGAATCGAAAATCACATCCAGGGCCTGGCCGAAGCTCAGGTACGTGCTGGCCTCCGGGTCACCGTTCTCGTAACGAGCCTGAATCGCCAGACGGAGTTTCTGGAACAGGCTGGCGTTCAACTTATCAAAGCCGGTCGCCTGGCACACGTGGCCTCAACGCCCCTCAGCCTGGACTTCTTCGGCCAAATGCGCCGTCTGCAGGTCGACATTACTCACCTTCACTTCCCCTACCCGCCCGGGGAACTGGGCAACCTGCTCTTCCAACCCGGCCGGCGTACCGTCATCACCTACCACAGCGACGTCATCCGGCAGCAGGGCATTTTGCGCTTCTACGACCCCCTTCTCTGGCGCGTCCTCCACCACGCCCATCGCATCATCGCCACCAGCCCGCAGTACATCCGGAGCTCTCCCTACCTGAGCCGGGTGGCAGACAAATGCATAGTCATCCCGTTGGGAATCGATCCGGCTCCCTTCCAGAGCGTGGACACCGGGCGTATCGCCGCACTTCGCAGGCACTACGGCGAGCCGTTGCTGCTATTCGTTGGCCGGCTGCGCTACTATAAGGGGCTCCAGTACCTGCTGCAAGCAATGGTGCAGCTCGAAGCGCGTCTGCTCGTCGTCGGCACCGGGCCGATGGAAGCTGAATGGCGCAAAACGGCCGGCGAGCTAGGACTAAACAACCGTGTCGTCTTCCTGGGCGAAGTGACCAACACAGACCTCGCGGCCTATTATCGCGCCTGTGACGTTTTTGTCCTGCCGGCATCTCATCGCAGTGAAGCCTTCGGCACGGTTCAACTCGAGGCGATGGCGGCCGGCTTACCCGTCGTGTCCACGGAGGTGGGTACTGGGACGTCCTACGTCAATCGACACGGTGAAACAGGTCTTGTCGTTCCTCCCCGCGATCCTGACGCCCTGGCCGAGGCTTTGCAGCGCCTGCTAACAGATGCGGACCTCCGTGCCCGGCTGGGTGCGCAGGCTCGCGCGCGGGTCGCGGAAGAATTCACCCACGACCGGATGGTCGAGTGTATTGCCAGGCTTTACTATCAACTTCTCCACAGTTGATTTTTCCATCCAGATTGAGTAAGATAAAAGGGTTAGGGGACAGGAAGAACGCGTGGCTGGGAGGGGGGGAAGAACATGCGGGTGTTGATTACAGGCGGAGCCGGGTTCCTCGGCTCGGAGTTGGCAAACCGGTTGGTCGAGCTGGGGTACCAGGTACGGGTCCTTGACGATTTGAGTGCCGGCGACCCAGGCCGCCTCAATGAGCGTGTGCTGTTCACCCGCGGAGACGTGCGTGACATTCCTCGGCTTTGGACCGTGTTGCGTGACGTGGACTGCGTCTATCACCTGGCTGCGCGGGTCTCCGTCCCGGAATCGGTGCTCTATCCAGTCGAGTACAATGCAGTTAATGTGGGCGGTACGGTGAGCCTCATGACGGCCGCCCGCGACGCCCAGGTCAAGCGGGTGGTCCTGGCTTCCTCGGGGACCGTTTATGGTGAGCAAGCGCAGCAACCCATCTCCGAGACGGCCATCCCGCGCCCGGACAACCCTTACGCCGTCAGCAAGCTGGCCTCGGAGTACTACGTCCTGGCCATCGGGTCGCGCTGTAACATCGAGACGGTGATCTTGCGCATTTTTAATGCCTACGGTCCTCACCAGGCCGTGCCACCATCGCATGCCCCGGTCATTCCCCAGTTCGTCAAACAAGTCCTCTCCGGCGGCTCAGTAGTCGTGTTCGGTAGCGGCGAACAGACTCGCGATTTTGTTTACGTGGACGACGTTGTCACAGCCCTGGCCGCCACTGCCGAGGCGCGCGGCTTGAATGGCGCGATCATCAATGTTGGAAGTGGCCAGGAAACCAGCATCAATACCATTGTCGCCGCGATTGCTCGCCAGGTGGGCAAAGACATCCGCCCTCTACACAGCGCCGCCCAATCAGGCGGCATCTCGCGCTCCGTTGCGGACATTGGCCTCGCCGGCGAGAAACTGGGGTTCAGCCCCCAGGTCAGCCTTGAGGCGGGCCTGGCGCGGATGGTGGAGCATTATCGGAAGTTGAGGCGAACGGCCTGACAAGGTGACAAGGTGACAAGGTGACCTGTATCTTCCATCACCTTGTCACCTTGTCACCCTGTCTACTTCTGCATCGCCTGCTCCAAATCCTCAACAATATCCCTCGGATCCTCCAACCCGACAGACAGACGCACGAAGCCGTCGGTGATGCCGGCGGCGCGGCGCGCTGCTGCCGGAATGT
>JBBITV010000505.1:0-2853 GCA_037440585.1 Chloroflexota bacterium | reverse complement strand
AGATCGGTTGTTTCCGGCTGTGGATCGGCTCCGAGAGCGGCTCGCAGCGCATCCTGGACGCAATGGACCGCAAGACAGACGTCGTCCGCGTCCAGCAGATGACCCATTTGCTGCAGCAGCATGGTATCGAGACTGGGATGTTTATCATGCTCGGCTACGAGGGCGAGGACCTGTCGGACCTGGAAGCGACGGTCGATCACCTGAAGAAGTCCAACCCCGACCAGTTTCTGACGACCGTTGCCTATCCGATCAAGGGTACGACGTATTACAGCGAGGTCGAGAGCCGGGTGATCGCCAGCTTGCCCTGGGATCAGCGCACCGACCGTGACCTGACGGTCGCCGGTCGCCACTCGAAGCGCTTCTACGGCTTTGCGACCCGCTGGATGGTCAACGAGGTCAATTTGCACAAGATGCTCCATAATGGCAGTAAGAACCCTGTGGCGTTGGCCAGGGCGTTTGCCAATGCCAAGATCGGGCGGATCGGGATGCAATTGGCGGTGAGGGAGAAGGAAGCATGAGCCAACATCCCACCCTCACCCCAACCCTCTCCCAAGGGGAGAAGGAGGCCACCCTCACCCCAGCCCTCTCCCAAGGGGAGAGGGAGACCACCCTCACCCCAACCCTCTCCCAAGGGGAGAGGGATTCGGAGCTCCCTCTCCCTTTGGGAGAGGGTTGGGGTGAGGGCCAGTGCACGGCCTTCGACGCCGCCGCTCACGACTACGACAGCATCTTCACCCACACGACTGTCGGGCGCTGGCTGCGGGAGATGGTATGGGCGCGCCTGGGGTTAGATTTCCAACCCGGGATGCGTGTACTGGAGCTGGCCTGCGGCACAGGCGAGGACGCCATCTGGCTGGCGCGGCTTGGTGTGCGCGTGGTTGCGACAGATGCATCACCAGCTATGCTAACCGTAGCGCGGGAGAAGGCCACACGGGCTGGCGTCGCAGACCGGGTAGAATTCCGGCTTCTGGACCTGGCTGATTTGGAGTTCGTAGTGCGCATGGATTCGCTTCACTCACCACAAGCTTCAGTGCGCGATCCAGGCGCTGAAGCGCCCACTACGAGCGAGATTCAGTTTGACGGCGCATTCTCCAACTTCGGCGGCCTGAACTGCGTCAGTGATCTCCGACAGGTCGCCGAGTTTCTCGGCAATGTCGTCCGCCCGGGCGGCCGGGTGGTGCTCGTGGTCATGGGACCATGGTGCCCCTGGGAGATTATCTGGCATCTGGCCCACGGACAGATCGGGACGGCGTTCCGGCGGCTAAAGCCAGGCGGAGTAGAAGCAAGCGTGAGCGGCCCACGCGTACATGCCTGGTATACATCCACTAGGCGGCTTCGCCAGGAATTCGCGCCCTGGTTTCGGCACCGGGGCACGTTTGGTATCGGCGCACTGCTGCCGCCGCCGTACCTCGGGCACCTGGTGGACCGCTGGCCGAGTGCCTTTGCGAAGGTCGCTGAAGGGGAGCGGCGCGTGGCGGGATGGTGGCCATTTAACGTGTGGAACGATCACTACATGATAGAATTTGAGAGGAAAGGGAACTTAGGGGAACTCAGCGGAACTCAGCGGAACTCAGCGGAACTCAGCGGAACTCAGCGGAACTTAGCGGAATTTAGGGAAAGTAAAGTTCCCCCGAGTTCCCCTAAGTTCCCCCGAGTTCCCTTCTTACGTCCTCTCTGGCGTCGCCTGCTCGCCGCTCGCTACCGCCTCTTTCAGACGCACCGCCACAATCGCCTCGTTCTGGAGGAAGTAGCCGGGCGGCCGGTCCTGGTCCTGCCACAGGTATTTAACCCGAAGCTGTTCCGTTCAGGTGAACTCCTGGCCCAGGCCCTCGGACCGCAGACTATTCCACCTGGGTCCACGGTGCTGGATATGGGCACCGGCTCTGGCGTGGACGCGGTTTTTGCGGCCCAGTGGGCTGGGCATGTGACGGCGGTGGACATCAACCCGGAGGCTGTGCGTTGCGCCCGGATCAACGCCCTGCTTCACCACGTGGAGCACAAGATCGACGTCTGTCAGGGCGATCTCTTTGGTCCTGTGGCCGGTGAATCGTTCGACGTTGTGCTCTTCAACCCGCCGTATTATCGTGGCGAGCCGCGTGATGCCCTGGACCGCGCCTTTCATGCTAACGACGTGATGGAGCGATTCGTCGCCGGACTTGATGCTGTCCTAAAGCCGGGGGGCCGCGCTATCCTCGTGCTATCCTCTGACGCCGATCCGCTGCGCGTTGTCAAAATCATGCGGCAGCATGGTTTCCGCTCGACGGTCCTGTATCAGACAGAGCTCCTTCACGAGACCATGTTCATCTATTCGTTCGAACGAGAACTTCATGAAAACGATCTTGTATAACCCTCAAAGTTCGGCCTCACGCAAGCGCGTCTTGCCGATGTCGCTACTCGCCCTTGGGGCGCTGCTAGAGGTCCAACATGATTACGTCATCTTCGACGGCAATATCGAGAATGATCCGCTCGGCCGGCTCGATACACTTGTCGAAGAGATGCAAGCCAACGTGCTGGGGATCACGGTCATGCCCGGGCCACAGCTTAGCCAGGCGGTGCCCCTATCCCGCGAGTTGAAAGCCCGCCATCCTGACCTCAACATCGTCTGGGGTGGCTACTTCCCCACCCAACACTACGACGTCGTCCTCAAGGCCTCCTACGTCGACTACGTCGTCCGCGGCCACGGCGAAGTCGTCTTCCTCCAGTTGTTGGAGATGCTGGAACGGGGCGGCAGTCCGGCTGATATTCCTGGGTTGGTTTCGGGTTTCGAGTTTCGAGTTTCGGGTTCTCCAAACTCGAAACCCGCAACTCGAAACCCGCAACTCCTGGCTTCCATCCCCCACCCCGACCACCTCC
>JBBITV010000504.1:0-2865 GCA_037440585.1 Chloroflexota bacterium | reverse complement strand
GGATCGACTACCCCGTCAGCGCCAACCCGCACGTAGCTTACCTGGACGCCCCGCTTTTCAAGGGCCCGAGCCGTGTGAAGGACGGCGTGATGTTCGATAGCAGTCGTAACAATATGCTTTGTCTGCTGGCGCGACGCCTCCACGATTCCGAAGAGCGCGGCATTGTCAGACTCCGTGCCGCCGCTGGTGAAAACGATCTCACTGGCACGCGCGTTCACAAGCCGTGCTACCTGCTCGCGTGCCGTCTCCACCGCCGCGCGTGCCCGCTGGCCAAACCAGTGAATCGAGGAGGCATTGCCGAAGTCCTCGCAGAGATACGGCTTCATCGCCTCGAACACTTCCGGTGCAAGCTGCGTGGTGGCGTTATTGTCGAGATAAACTCGCCGCATGATTATGACTCAGCAAGCCCCGATCATTGCACCTCTGCACAACCCCTCCCTGCCCCTGTTTTCCAGGCTAGCCGAGCACTCTGGCGATGTCAAGCCAGCGTATAGAGACGTGTTAAATGTTACCGGTGAGGAGCCGTCGAGACATTTAAGAATGTAACCCGTCACGTCGTGTGAGATGTAACTCGATTCCAAGGGACTGGAGGAGGGTTACGATGAGTCACAGGTCGCGATGGGAGTACTTTCGAGCTGTCTACGGGCGCTATCGCCAGGCGGAGCGCCGGGAGAAGCAGGTGATCTTGGACGAGTTCTGTGCCAACACGGGCTACCACCGGAAGTACGCGATTCGGTTGCTGAACGGGCCTCCACCCGAGCGAGTGCGTCCGCCCGTGCGGCGTCGACGCGCGCCGCATTACAGCCCGGCGGTGGTCTCGGTGCTGGCCCGGCTGTGGGAGGCGGCGGGTTACCCCTGGTCGGTGCGCTTGAAGGCGCTGGTGCAGCTCTGGAGGCCCTGGATCGAGAAGCGCTTTCGCTTGAGGGCGGGCGTCCAGCAGCAACTGGAAGCGATCAGCGCCCGGCAGATCGACCGCCGCCTGCGCGAGCGCAAGCAAGGGGTGAAGCGCCGCCTCTACGGCCGCACCCGGCCCGGCGCCTTGCTCAAACATCAGATTCCCGTGAAGACGGACGCCTGGGATGTGCGCGTGCCCGGCTTCACCGAGGTGGACTTGGTCTCGCACTCGGGCAACGCGGCCCGCGGCGATTTCGCCTACTCGCTCAACGTCACCGACATCCACACCACCTGGACCGAGACCCGCGCCGTGCTGGGCAAGGGCCAAACTGCCGTGCTGGAGGCCTTTGAGGATATCCGCACCGCCCTGCCTTTTCGCCTGCTCGGCCTCGACTCCGACAACGGCTCGGAGTTCCTCAACTGGCATCTGGGCCGCTGGTGCTACGCGCACGACATTCAGTGGACGCGCAGCCGACCTTACAAAAAAGACGACAACGCTCACATCGAGCAGAAGAACTGGACGCACGTGCGGAAGCTGTTGGGTTGGGATCGCTATGACACGCCCCAGGCCGTGGAGGCGATCAACGACCTGTATCAGAACGAGCTGCGCCTGTGGCTGAATCTGTTTCAGCCCTCGGTCAAGCTGCTGAAGAAAGTGCGGGTGGGCTCTCGGGTGCGCCGCGTCTACGGACCGGCCGAGGCTCCGCTGGACCGCGTGCTGGCTTCCGGGGTGCTCGAGCCCGCCCAAGCCGAGGCGCTGCAGGCCCTGCGCCGCCGCCTGGACCCCTTCCAGCTGGCGCGCGCCATCGAGCGCAAGCTCGAACGTGCCTACGCCCTGGCCAACCGGCGACTGAGCCCGCACCCGCCGAATTCGCCTTCGCCTAGGGTTACATTTTAGATGGCGCGACGGATAGATCGAAAGTTACATTCTTAAATGGCTTGATAGGCTGCTGCCAGTTCCTCATTGAGCCGGGAAGCTGTGCCACTGCCGCTTCCTGGCGCTGGTCACTACTGACGCCACCAAGGGTGTAAGCGTCACAGCTCAACTCTGCCTGACCCACTGGTCCGGCTTGCTGCAAGACCTCACTCCGCCGAGGCTCATCCTGACCTGCTCCCCCGTTGACCTTGCTTCCGAGGAAAGTACTATGGAGCGCCCTTCCGCAACCGATGCGTTTACTTTTCCTGCCGCTTGTGATAAGTAAGCGGACTCCGGCGGGCGTTTATGCATCCACAGAGCATTGATTACGCGATTATCGGTATCTACTTTTTGTTTGTCCTCGGGGTTGGCTTCGCCTTACGAGGCCGCATGAAGACCAGCGATGACTTCTTCCTTTCTGGCAGGTCAATCCCGGGATGGATCACCGGTTTGGCGTTCATGTCCGCCAACCTCGGTGCGCTGGAAGTCATGGGCCATGCCGCTAATGCCGCCAAGTACGGCATGATCGTTAACCACTTCTACTGGTTGGCGGCCATGCCTGCGATGTGCTTCGTCGGCGTCTTCATGATGCCGTTTTATTACGGCAGCAAGGTGCGCAGCGTTCCCGAGTACCTGCGTAAGCGGTACGACGAAAAGACACGGACCTTGAATGCGCTCTCCTTCGCGCTCATGACCTTGTTGGTCTCCGGGATTGACCTCTATGCCATGGCCATTCTGTTCCAGCGGCTGCTCGACTGGCCTTTCTTGATGAGTGTCCTGCTCTCCGCCGTGGTGGTGATGATTTACATCTATCTGGGCGGGCTGACGTCATCGATTTACAACGAGGTGCTGCAATTCTTCTTGATTGTGTTCGGGTTTCTGCCCCTGGCGATCTTGGGCCTGATAGCGGTTGGCGGATTCGCTGGGCTGGCAGCAAAGCTGCCTGCCGGCTATGCCCATACCTGGGCGAACATTTGGCATCCCAGTCAGAACCCGATGGGCATTAACTGGTTTGGTACCATTTTCGGGCTTGGCTTTGTACTGTCATTTGGGTA
>JBBITV010000503.1:0-2908 GCA_037440585.1 Chloroflexota bacterium | reverse complement strand
CAGGTCCGATGTCGCGGGCACGCCCCGGCGCGGGTCGATGAGATGGTGTTGGTCCCGTCCGTTGTGGTGCCAGCGCCGCCGGTCATTGCCTGAAGTCGCCAGGGCTTTGTCACGCAGTCGAACGATCGCCAGGTCGCGATCCGGGTGCCAGGGATCGGCGACGCCAATTCGCCAGTGGCTCTGCCCTGGGGGCGTACCCCAGGCCATCAGGTCACCGCCAGCGTTCACCAGGCAGGGGCCCAGGTCGGCGAGGCGGGCAGCCGCCCGGTCGACGGTCCATCCCTTAGCGATCCCGCCCAAGTCTAGCCGAAGGCCGGCCGGCAGCCGGATCGTGCGGTTAAAAGCATCCAGGCGGACCTGCGCCACGTCGGGCAGCTCCGGGGCCGGGGCGGTACGCCCGTTGGCCGGCGCAGCCATGCCAGCACCCGTTTCTCGGCGCCCGTTTAACTTCTCGAAACTCCGGTCGTACCCGATAGCCTCGAGGGCCGCCAGGATCGCGGGGCTGAACAGGCCCCCTGATTCCGTCGCCGCTTGCAATGCCTCGGCCACCAGGACAAAGAGCTCCGGCGAGGCGCGAAACGGTCGTCCACCGGCAGCATTCAGCCGGGAGAGCTCGCTCGTCGGGTCGAAGCGGCTGAAACGTGCCTCACTGGACCGGAACAGGGCTTCAACCTGGGCCAGGGCGGTCATGGCCCTGGCCCGGTCGGTGAACACCTGGGCCTCGATGCCGGTGTTCATGGCTTGAAACTCACAGCGTTGCAGTTCTCTCTCGCTCATGCCTACTCCATTACGAGGAACGCGTTCGACTGTTGGGCGCTGGCCGTGACGAAGGCGCCGGAGACGCCGGGCGGGGCGCTGGGCGCGCCGGCAAGTCTGGGATCGGCGGCAGTGGCTCAAACTGCGGCATCGCCGGGATAGGCGCGCCGAGATCGCCCGCGGCCAGGGCGACGGCCTGGTCGTTGTTCACTGAAGACGGAACCGGTACCGGCTTGACCCGGATAGTCACCCGCCGTGGTTGTGCAGGCGCCACGCTGGGGGCCGGTTGAGCCTTCGGCGGCGGCTCGGCCCGGGCGATCAGTCCCCAGGTCGCAACGAACGCAGCCAGGCTCCCAGCGACGATGGTCGTCTTCAAGCGGGTCGGCGAAGCAGGACGCGGCCGGCTGGGGGCAGGCGCCGCGGGTGGCTTAGTCGTCGTCATCGTGCTCTTTTCCTTTCTCCTCTTTTTCTCGATCGTCTTTGTGCTCCTTGGGCTCTTTCTTACGCTCTTCTTTAGGCTCGCGATCTTTAGGCTCGCGCTCTTTGCCGTCCTTAGGCGCTTTGTACTTTGGACCGCCATTGCCTGTATTTCCATCAGTTGAGGCAGGCGGTTCCCCTTGCCCTTCCAGCTGAGCATAAGTTTGCTGCAACTGGCTGTACGCCTTCTCTAGTTGCGCCCGGTAGGCTGCCTCCCGCTGTTGCATTTCGGCGTAGGCTTGCTGAAGTTGCGCTCGGAGCGCGGCGACTTGCTGGACCGATGCCGTCGTGTTCCGCGATGGAGCCGCAGGCACCGGTGCCTCAATGGTCACGACGATCTCTGGCTCCGGCTGAGCTTCTTGAACTGCCTGGAGTGGAGGCTCTGCCTCCTTCGTGTCACTGCTGGCGCCAGCAAACAACCCGGCGCGCATGCCGACCGTGACTACGGCCGTCAGGATCAGGGCTGTGAGCAGCCCTGCGGTCAACAGAGCCATACTGCGTTTCATCTCGTCCAGTCCTCCTCTTCTGTGTTGGGTAGAGTATAGCAGATACACGAAAGTCCGTGGTTAAGCCGCCCTTAACTGGACCTTAAATCTGCCTTAAATCTATCTTATGTTGTACGCGCATCATGATAAGGACATTTAGCTACACCGACATATACTTACAAATCGGCAGAAAGGATACTAACAAGGGGGACCAAATGTGGGAGGGTGAGAGCCCGAGGTCGTTCTCGGATGGATTCTGGCGAGCCGCTGATGCTACTGGATTGGGAGGGTGAACCAGAACCGGGTACCCTGGCCGCTCTGGCTCTCAACGCCCACCTCGCCACCGTGGGCCTCCACGATGGTCTCCACGATGGACAGGCCCAGCCCTGAGCCACCCAGCTCCCGCGCACGGGCCTTGTCGACCCGGTAGAAACGCTCGAAGACGTGGAGCAGATCCTGAGGGGGAATACCGATTCCGGTGTCCGCGACCGAACAAAGAAGAACCGCGCCGCGGCCTGGCCAATTCGCTTGTAGGCCAGCGCTTAGCGTGACTTGACCGCCCGCCGGAGTAAACTTCAGCGCATTGAGATTTTGGATAAAGCCGCGCAGAATGTCAGGCCAGCTCATGACTGCGCCTCCATCTCGTCGCCGGTTGCAAATCGGTAGCCGACGCCGCGAACAGTCTGGATGTAGCGGGGCGCGCTGGGGTCGTCTTCAATTTTCTCTAAGTCGATCATCTTCGATGAGCAGGAGTTTCTGGGCGGCCATGTGTTCTCCTCAGGCAGCACTAACTCCGCGAGATGTCTGGTATACCCATTATTGCCCTGGTCCAGGGCGATGACCAGGCGCTGGGCATCACCGGCCTGGAGCTCGGTGCGGACGACTACGTGACCGACCAGTTTCACCCCCGGGAGTTGGAGGCAAGGGTGCGTGCCGTGCTACGTCGCTCCTACCGCTACCTTGCCTACGCCCAGGTGAGCGCGACGGACTAGAGAACTTATCTGACTCGATTTCATGGCTGCACAAGATATGTTCAACGTTTGTGTCGAGTTGGACCAAAAAACCAAGTTTCTGGTATATTTATGAGTGAAATGAATTAAAGTTGGCCTGCAACAATGGAGTTGTGTGCCGATGATGCCCACCGCTATAGTGATGTTCTGACAAGGGGGGCAAAAGTCGCACACCGGGTG
>JBBITV010000502.1:0-2909 GCA_037440585.1 Chloroflexota bacterium | reverse complement strand
GGTTATCCGTAATTTCGGGCGGAAGTCCCTGGATGAACTCAAGGATGCCTTGCGAGCGAAGGGTTTCCTCCAGGACGATAGCGCGAGCACGGCAGCGGAAGAGGAGGCGATGGTCGAAGCATGAGACACCGAGTAAGTGGGCGCCGCCTGGGTCGTAGCAGTGCCCATCGGCGTAGTCTGTTCCGTAATCTGATTACCCAGCTCTTCCGCTACGAGCGCATTAAGACAACTGAAGCGAAGGCGAAGTCGATCCGGGCCGAGGCTGAGAAGCTGATCACGACAGCCAAGCGTGGCCAGCCGGAGCGAATTGTGGCCCTGGCGAATGAGGGGGCCAAAGATCGGCTGGCGGCGTTGGTAAAAGCGCGCAATGCCGAGGAGTTGACGCAGCTCGCTCAGGCTGGTCAGGCGGATCAGTTGGAAACACGGGCGAAGCAAATCGCGCTCCATGCGCGGCGCCAGGTGTTGCGCACGGTTTCGGACAAGTCCGTGGTGAATAAGTTATTCCACGAGATCGCGCCGGAATTCGCGGAAAGGCCGGGCGGATACACGCGCATCATCCGGCTCGGCGTGCGCCAGGGTGACGCGGCGCCGATGGTTTTGCTGGAACTCGTCGATTAACAATGAGGCTCATGGCGGTGGTCGAATATGACGGCACCGCCTACTACGGCTTCCAGGTGCAAGCGCGCGGCCCGACAATCCAGGCCGCCCTGGAGCAGGCGCTTGCAGCGGTGACGCAGGCAGAGGTCCGGGTGGTTGGAGCGGGACGTACGGATACCGGGGTCCACGCGCTGGGGCAGGTGATCCACTTTGATACAGGGTGGACCCGGCCAGTGGAGGTCCTGCAGCGGGCATTGAATGCGGTGTTGCCGCGCGACATTGCAGTGCGGGACCTGCAGGTGGCGCCCGAGGGCTTCCACGCCCGGTTCGATGCGCGCAGCCGGGTATATCGTTATACCATCGTCAACCGGCCGGTGCGAGCGCCACTTTGGGAGCGATTTGCATGGCACGTGCGAGAGCCGCTAGATGTGGACCGGATGCAAATAGCCGCTCAAGGGCTGGTGGGGACACATGATTTCGCGGCCTTCGGCCACGCGATGCACGCGGGGGCTTCAACAGTCCGCACCGTGTATACACTGGAATGTCGCCAGGCAGGCGATGTCTTCACCGTCGAGATCGAGGCGGACGCTTTCCTGCGCCAGATGGTGCGGCGCATCGTGGCCGGGCTCGTGGAAGTTGGTCGCGGACGAATGGCGCCTGAGGAATTGGCTGTGATCAGGGCGTCGCGGGACCCTACCCGGATCCGAACGTTGGCTCGAGCGTGCGGTTTGTGCCTGATCAAAGTGAATTATTGAGGAGCAGATTGGTGGTGAAAACGTATTCCCCCAAACCAGAAGATATTAAGCGCGAATGGTTCGTGGTCGACGCGGAGGGGAAGACTTTGGGCCGGCTGGCGACGGAGATTGCGCGGGTGCTGCGGGGCAAGCACAAGCCGATTTTCGCCCCGCATTTAGACACGGGCGATTATGTCATTGTGGTCAACGCGGGTAAGGTGCGGGTAACGGGCCGGAAGCCGGAGCAGAAATTGTACTCCCGCCATTCGATGTATCCAGGCGGCCTGAAGCGCTTCAGCCTGCGTGAGATGTTGGAGCGCACGCCGACCAAGGTAGTACGAGCCGCGGTGTGGGGGATGTTGCCCCACAATCGGCTGGGGCGGGCGATGATTCGCAAGCTGAAGGTCTACGCTGAGGCGACTCATCCACACGAGGCGCAGCAGCCGAAGCCGTTGGACGTATAGGAGAGAGATGCGTATGGTAGAGGTTAGCGGTCAGTATTACTACGGCGTCGGCCGGCGCAAGACGGCTTCGGCCCAGGTGCGGCTGTACCCGGGCGGGGATGGGTCGATCGTGATCAATCAGAAGCCATCGGAGCAGTATTTTACACGCCCACAGGATTTGTTGGACATCCGCGCGCCACTGAAGGCGACGGGTACCGAGAGCCAGTACACGGTGACGGTGATCGTGGTGGGCGGGGGCATTACCGGCCAGGCCGGCGCGGTCAGGCATGGGATCGCACGGGCGCTGCTGAAGGCGAATCCGGACTTCCGGGGGGTGCTGCGGCAGGGAGGATTCCTGACGCGGGACCCGCGGGAGAAGGAGCGCAAGAAGGCCGGGCTCAAGCGAGCCAGGAAGCGACCGCAGTATACTAAACGGTAGAGCTCTCAGCGGTCAGCAATCAGCTTTCAGAACTCAGACCTGACAGGTCTCAGAGACCTGTCAGGTCTGTTTTTTGCATGGGGTGACTAGCCTGTTCGCGCAGAGCCAGACAGATCAAGAAGTGCTCTCCGCTTTCCCTCCGCGAGGCCTGGGGCCGGAAGATGCGTACGGGATGGAAGTGTTGCCGGGCCTGGGCCACGAACTTGTCAAAATCTTCCCCTTGGAACACCTTGACGACGAATGTGCCGCCTTTGCGTAAGAAGTGCAGGGCGATGTGGAGCGACGCCGTGGCGAGGGCGATGGATCGGGTGTGATCCAGGTAGCTGATGCCGGAGGCCTGGGGGGCGGCATCGGAGATGACGACGTCGGCGCTGGCTGGAAGGGCCGCTGCGATCTGTTCCAGGCATTCTGGTTGCGTGATGTCACCCCGGATAATATGTACACCGGGAAGTGGTTCCATGGGCTGGAGGTCGACGGCGACGACCCGGCCCGTTTTGCCAACCAGTTGGGAGGCGACCTGGCTCCAACTGCCGGGAGCAGCGCCCAGGTCGAGAACGGTCATGCCAGGCCGGATCAGATGGAACTTTTGGTTGATCTGCAGTAGCTTGTAGGCCGACCGGGCGCGATAGCCCTCACTTTTGGCTTTGCGGAAGTATTGGTCCTGGGTTTGTTGCTTTCGCCAGTCCTTGGGCAATT
>JBBITV010000501.1:0-2917 GCA_037440585.1 Chloroflexota bacterium | reverse complement strand
CCAACACACCACCATCCAGTTCGAGTGCGCCAACTGTGGGCAGGGATCGGTGGCGTGCGTGAACGGAGGTTGAAATGGAAAACATCCCCATGCTCAAAAAGATGGTCTGTCTCCTCTCCTGTCAGCCGCGCAACGTGGCGAGCCAGTTGCCGGCCGCTTTGGATTGTTTGCGTACGTCGCTGGTGGCCCGGGCCGTGGGCATCTACTGGCCGGATGCCACCGGTCGTTTGCTCCTCCAGTTCCAACACCCAGCCCATTTTCCCCTGGACGAACTCACTCGCCGGGCACTCGCCGATTTCAGCGACCTGGCCCACCCGATCTGGGGTGAGACTTCCGTCACCTGGCTGGCCGTGCCCATGAAGGTGGGTGGCACTGCCCTGGGGCGCCTATGGGTGATTGCCGAGCCGGGACGCCAGTTCAGCCAGGACGAGCGGGAATTCGTCACTATGGCCGGCAACCAGTTGGCCCTGGCCCTGGAGAATGCCCGGCTCTACGACGAGGTGCAACGCCTGGCCGCGCGGCGGGGCGAATTACTGCGCCGGGTGATCGCCGCCCAGGACGAGCGCTGCCGGCGTATCTCCCGCGAGCTGCACGACGAGATCAGCCAGTCACTGTCTGCTATGGCCCTGGACTTGGAAGCGGCGCAACTGGCTGAGGTGGCGTTACAGGCCAGGGCGTTGGAACGCCTGGGGGACTTGCGCGGCCGGCTTCTCGCGGTCCTGGCAGAGGTGAACCGGATCATCCTGGACCTGCGACCCTCCCTGCTGGAAGATATGGGCCTCGTCCCCGCGCTGCGCTGGTATGCTAGCCAACGCCTGGAGCCGGCAGGTATACAGGTGCACGTGCGGACGAGCCGGATGAACGGCCGTCTGCCGCCCCACGTGGAGACCACCCTCTACCGCATCGCTCAGGAGGCGATGACCAATGTAGCCAGGCACGCCAGGGCGCAGAACGTCTGGCTCAACGTGACCCGGGCCAGGGGCCATTTCACGCTGTGCGTACGGGACGACGGCCGGGGCTTTGAGGTGGAACGCGTGCTCTCTCACCCGGACGAACGGGTGGGACTGGGTCTTTTGGGGATGAAGGAAAGAGCCACGCTGGTGGGCGGAACCCTGGCCGTGGAATCTCAGGCCGGCCAGGGCACGCGCATCACCGTGCGCATACCCATCGAACTGGAGACGGACCATGACACCGATTCGGGTCTTGCTGGCGGATGACCACACTATCTTGCGCGACAGTCTGCGCGCCTTCCTGACGATGTACGCGGACATCGAGGTCGTCGGCGAGGCGGCGGACGGCCTCGAAACGCTGGCCCAGGTACAGGCGCTCCGGCCGGACGTCATCCTCCTGGACATGGCGATGCCCAACCTGGGCGGCCTGGAGGTGTTGCGACGCATCGGCAAGGAATGGCCCCAGTGCAAAGTCCTGGTCCTGACCCAACACCAGGCGCCCCAGGTCGTCTTGCCGGCTCTCCGAGCGGGGGCCCAAGGCTACCTGCTGAAAAAAGCCAGCGGCAGCGAGGTCGTCCAGGCCGTGCGTTCTCTGGCCCGGGGCGAAAGTTTTTTGCACCCGGCCATTGCCCGCCTGGTCATCGACGCGGCTGTCCGGGGGGCGACGGAGCCGGATTCACCCGCCAGCCGCCTGACGGAGCGCGAGCAAGAGGTCCTGGTCCTGATTGCGGAAGGCAAGACCAACGCGGAAATCGCCCATGCGCTCCGCATCAGCCAGAAAACGGTTGATAAACACCGCGCCAGCCTGATGGAGAAGCTGAACATTCACACCCGGTCCGGACTGATCCGCTATGCGCTGGAAAATGTAGGACAAGATGGCATCTTGTCCTACGACTTGAAAAAGTAGAATTTTACCACCCTCTTTTACGGCTTTTTCCCCATTCCCTTTCAGCCCCTGGCCTGGTATACTCAAACGGCAAGGACGCCAATGACCTCCTTGTCCTCCCCCTCTCCTGAAATGGTAGGCTTGCCCTTGAGCGAAGCGAAGGGTTCGTTTCAGGAGAGGGGGGCCTTGGGGACGAGGTGTTCAGGGAGTACTATGACACACCAAGACCAGATCGCCCTGTATCGCCTGCTAGCTCAGGCCCTGGCTTACCCGGACAAACGCTTTGTGCGTCGCCTCCAGGAGGCGGTAGGCCAGATTCGCCTGGATATGTGGAGTGACCAGCGCCTGCCCCTGGGTCCGCTCATGCAGGAGCTGGGCAAGCTGGCGCACGTGCCGTTGGACCAGGTGCAAGGCGAGTACACGCGCCTCTTCGTCAACGCCTACCCCCACGTGCCCTGCCCACCCTACGAATCGGCCTATATCGAAGGTGAACTGCTGGGCCAGGCGGCAGAGGAGATAGACGGCCTGTACCGCCAATGGGGGCTGGTAGTGGACGGGGAGGCGGTGGACCACGCCGGGGCGGAGTTGGAGTTCATGGCCTTCCTGCTGGCGCTGGACACACCGGAATCGCTGGCTGCCGCCGCCGACTTTCTGAGCGGCCACGTGCTGCCCTGGCTGCCCCGTTTCGCGGTCGATGTGGAGAGAGAGAGCCGGTTAGGGTTCTACCGGGCGGTAGGCCGGTTATTGGCTGCCCTCCTGCACGAACCGTTCACGGCCAATCACAAGGAGGTGGTAGGATCGACCTGATTGAGGAGCACTCTATTTTCCTGAAAGCTCCCGGTTCAACCTTACGATCACGATATCCTCTGAGGACAAGGAGGCCACGAAATGAAGACTCGACTTCTGTTCATCTTTGGCCTGGTCTTACTTGTAGCCCTGGCTCTAGCGGGTAGCGCCAGCGCCGCGCCACCTTCTGGCGACTTCGCCGTGGTCCAGGCGGCTGCCGAGAAGTACCTGGCCAACCTCAAGAGCCCGGTCATCAGCGCGGACGCCTTATGGGAGAACCTGAACGACGGCGACA
>JBBITV010000500.1:0-2937 GCA_037440585.1 Chloroflexota bacterium | reverse complement strand
GCTGTTTCCGGTGCTTCTGATGGCGATCATCAACGTCCGGGGCGGGCTGGACATCGCCGCTGTGTTGCTGATGCTGATGGGCACCCAATGGTATATCTTGTTCAACGTGATCGCCGGCGCAGCAGCCATCCCCCAGGACCTGATGCATACCACCGCTACCCTGGGCATCCGCGGCTGGGAGCGCTGGCGGACGTTGATCCTGCCGGCACTGTTCCCTTACCTGATCACCGGCATCGTCATGGCCAGCGGCGGTGCCTGGAACGCCAGTGTCGTGGCCGAGTACGTCGAATTCGCCGGCAAGGCGCATTTGACGCTCGGCCTGGGCGCTATCATAGCTCAGGCCACCCAGTCGGGCAATTACCCGTTGGTGCTGGCGGCAACTGCCAGTATGATCGTGATCGTGGTGTTGATTGACCGCCTCTTCTGGCGGCGGCTGTACACGCTGGCCGAAGAGCGTTATCGGTTGGACTGACTGTTGAACGTTAGAACGTTCTAACGTTCAACGGGGAGGATAACTATGGCTCAAAACGGCGTTTTGGCAGAACTCAAAGACGTTTCCAAGTACTACGGACGGGGCAAGCGGCGTTTCCTGGCCGTGGACCGGGTCAGCCTGCACATCCGGCCAGGCGAGTTCGTGGCGCTTCTCGGCCCGTCGGGCTGCGGCAAATCGACTCTATTGCGGATCATGACCGGCCTGGCCGAGCCGAGCGAAGGCCAGGTGCTGTACCGTAACCAACCACTCCACGGCGTCAACCCGCGTGCCACCATCGTCTTTCAGACCTTTGCCCTCTACCCCTGGCTGACCGTCCAGGGGAACGTCGAGGTGGTACTCAAAGCGCGCGGCGTGCCGCCGGCAGAGCGCGAGAAGCGGGCCGTTCAGTTGATCGACCTGGTGGGTCTAGACGGGTTCGAGGGTGCTTATCCCCGTGAGTTGTCGAGCGGCATGCAGCGCAAGGTTGGGTTTGCCCGGGCGCTGGCCGTCGAGCCGGAGCTGTTGTGCCTGGACGAGCCGTTCTCGGCTCTCGACGTGCTCTCGGCTGAGGGTCTGCGCGGCGAATTGTTAGAGCTATGGGCCTCCAAGGCGATGCCCATCCAGGCCATCCTGCTGGTCACTCACAACATTGAAGAAGCGGTGTTCATGGCCGATCGGATCATCGTTATGGACAAGGATCCGGGCCGGGTGATCGCTACAACTACTGTGGGCCTGCATCATCCCCGGCGCCGCAAGAGCACCGCCTTCCAGGCGATGGTCGATAAAGTTTACGCCGTCGTCGCCGGCAAGACCGAGCCCGAGCATGAGGTGTTGGGCACGGCGCCAGGTGAGCCGGGCCGGAAGGTGAAGCTGCCCCCGGCGCGCATCAACTCTCTGGCCGGTCTGATGGACAAAGTGAGCGAAGAAGGCGGACGGCATGACCTGTACCGGGTGAGTGAAGACCTGACCCTCGAGCTGGACGACCTGCTGCCCGTGGTCGAAACAGCGGAACTGCTCGGCTTCGCCCAAGTGGACCAGGGTGACATCGTCCTGACGCCCCTGGGCCAGGCCTTCGCCGACGGTAGCATTCTGATGCGCAAAGAGCTGGTCGCTGCGCGCCTCCTGCGCCAGCCAACCATCCGCTGGATCTTCGAGACCCTCCAGGCTGACCCCGACGGACGTGTCGCCTGGGAGTACTTCCGGGACCGCCTGAGCGAGGACTTCGGCGACCTGGCGGACCAGCAGCTTGACATGGCTATCAACTGGGGCCGCTACACCGAGCTATTCGCCTACGACGATGACAGCGCCGAGCTTTTCATTGAGTGAGTGAGAGAGTGAGGAGCGGAGGATGTCCCAGGTACTGGAAGGTTCTGTCGAGCGCATTACTTTTTACAACGAGGACAACGGCTACACCGTCGCCCGATTCCAGCCCAAGGGCAAAGATTACCTTGTGACCGTCGTCGGCAATCTAATGAGCGTCCAGGTGGGTGAGTTCCTGCGCCTGCAGGGCCGGTGGACCACCCACCCCCAGCACGGCCGCCAGTTTGAGATCGAGCGCTACACGGTCGAGTTGCCGGCGACGGTTGAAGGCATCCGCAAGTACCTGGGCTCAGGCCTGATCAAGGGCGTCGGCCCGGTCACCGCTGAGCGCATCGTTGATCATTTCGGGCTTGAATCTCTCGATATTATCGAGCAACAGCCGGACAGGCTAAACGAAGTGCCGGGCGTCGGGCCGAAGCGGGTGCGCATGATCCAGCGGGCGTGGGCCGAACAGCAGCAGATCAAAGAGGTCATGCTGTTCCTCCAGTCCCACGGCGTCAGCCCGACGCTGGCGGTCAAAATCTACAAGGAATATCAGGACGCCGCTATCTCGGTGGTCAAGAATGAACCTTATCGGCTGGCGAAGGACATCTACGGAATCGGTTTCCTGACTGCGGACAAGATCGCCCAGGCCTTGGGCATCGGCCCGGAAGATCCGCAGCGGGTGGCGGCTGGCGTGCTCCACGTCCTCGGCCAGTTCAGCGAGGATGGCCACGTCTTCGCCCGCCGCCCTGACCTGGTCCACGAAGCAGCCGGCATCCTGCAGGTTGCCCCGGACAGGGTCGAATGGGCCATCGAGGAATTGCAGCGTGATGACGAGATCAAGGTCGAAGACGAAGCAGTCTACCTGCGGCCTTTCTTTTTCGGCGAAGTCGGCGTAGCCAACCGGCTGCTGAGCATGATGGCGACCCCGGCGAGCCGCCTGGCGGTCTACGCCGAGGCCAACTGGGAACGGGTTTTCACCTACCTGAACAGCCAGACCGATCAGCCGCTCACGGCGCGGCAGCAGGAAGCGATCCGCACCGCTCTTACCCGCAAGATCGCTATACTCACTGGCGGTCCGGGCACAGGCAAGACCTTCGCGATGAAGACACTGATCCGGCTACTCAAAGCCAGGAAGCGTTCCTTCTTGCTCGCCGCGCCCA
>JBBITV010000499.1:0-2938 GCA_037440585.1 Chloroflexota bacterium | reverse complement strand
AGAGTACTGGCCCAATTTACTACAGCTTGTCCGTCTGTTTCGTGACAGCGTGACCTTGAAGCCCGCGGTGGCCAGCTTTCGCCAGGGGTGGCAGGAAGCTATGACGGGGCAAACCCGCCCGGTTTCCGAATTATGGGAGCGCATTGATGCCGGGTGAGCCGCCCCAAGCGCAAGTTGAGTTCACACCAGAGTTTAAGCAGAATCTGCGCGTACTGGCCAGAAAGTACCGCTGAAGGAGGTGCTATCTATATGAGTCCAACCCGCATGTCACGGTTAGAATCAGCGATCCGCGTCGTCCTTGAGTTCAATGAGGCCTTCAACCGTCATGATGTCGCAGGTATGATGCAGCTTATGAGCGACGATTGTGTCTTCGAAAACACTAATCCAGCCCCCGACGGCGCTGTGTACTCGGGGAAGGAAGCAGTAACTCAGTTTTGGCAGGACTTCTTCCGCGAGTCGCCCCATGCCCACATCGAAATCGAGGAGATTTTTGGCTTTGGTATTCGGTGCATTATGCGCTGGAGATACGACTGGGTAGATGTGGCAGGAAAAAAGGGACATGTCCGAGGAGTCGATATATTCAAGGTGAAGAACGGTTCCATCTGCGAAAAGTTGTCCTACGTCAAGGGATAGTGTGGATACGGATAGTTGTGCTAATATCGCTCCATAGGTTCCGCTTCTAGTCCTTTTATGACACTTTCGGTAGACTAGAATAGTTCTTTTGGGTCTTGTCTAACCTCCCAGGATAGCTAAACTAATTACTAATTACCAATTACTAATTGAATCAAATCAAAATCCCCGACCACCTGCAAGGATTTCGCTGCCTGAGCGAAGGTGCCTGGAAAGGAGGGATACCTCAACGTAACTGAGCATCTGTCGACAAGGAGATCGGAATTAAGGAGGGGGAAATGCTATGAGACTCAGCCGCAGAGATTTTCTCAAGCTCTCTGGTGCGGGGGCAGGCGGGCTTGCCATTGGCCTGGGGTTCCCGGCCGCCCGCGCTCGCGCTCAGGAGGGAGTTCCTCCGCATAACCTCCACAAGAAAGTCAAAGAGATCCACTCCGTCTGCGCCTACTGTGCCGTAGGCTGCGGCCTCATCCTGGCCACCGAGAACGGGCGCATCGTCAACTGCGAGGGCGACCCCGATCATCCCATCAACCTGGGCCGCCTCGACCCCAAGTCGGTTTCGACTCCGCAACTCATCCACAACGACCGCCGCCTGACCAGGCCGCTCTATCGCGCGCCCGGTTCTGACAAATGGGAGGAGAAATCCTGGGACTGGATGCTGACTGAAATTGCGAAGCGCATCCAGAAGACCCGCGACGAGACCTTTGTCGAAAAGGTCGGCGACGTGACGGTGAACCGCACCGAGGCCATCGCCTGGCTTGGCGGCGCGGCCAACAACAACGAGGAGTGCTACCTCGCCACTAAACTGACTCGCGCCCTGGGGATGTGCTACATCGAACACCAGGCACGCATCTGACACTCCCCCACCGTGCCCGGTCTGGGCACATCGTTTGGGCGTGGCGCCATGACCAACCACTGGATCGACGTGAAGAACGCCGACGCCATCATGGTCATCGGCTCCAACTGCGCCGAGAATCACCCGGCCACGTTCTACTGGGTGCACGCGGCGATGGACAAAGGGGCGAAGCTCATCGTGGTTGACCCGCGCGTCACGCGCACTGCCGCCAAGGCGGACATCTACGCTCCGCTCCGCCCCGGCACCGACATCGCCTTCATCGGTGGCATTATCAACTACGTGCTGGAGAACAAGCTCTATCACGAAGAGTACGTCAAAGCCTACACCAATGCGGCCAGCCTGATCAGCCCGGATTACAAGGGCCCGGCCGAGCTGGAAGGCGTCTTCTCCGGCTACGACGCCGCCAAGAAGAGCTATGCCACCGCGTCCTGGCAATACCAGACCGAAAAGATCAAAGTGAAGGTCAAGGAGAAGGACGCCGCCGGCAACGAGGTCGAGGTCGAAAAAGAGGCCACGGTCGTCAAGACGGACCCCACGCTGCAGGACCCCAACTGCATCTTTCAGGTCATGAAGCGCCATTACGCGCGCTACACCCTCGACAAGGTGAGCGCGGTGACCGGCTGTCCCAAGGCCACGCTGGAACAGGTGGCCAAGGCCTTCGGCGCGACCGGGCAAGCGGGCAAGGCCGGCACCATCATCTACGCCATGGGCGGCACCCAGCACACGGTCGGCACCCAGAATGTGCGCGCCTACGCCGTGCTGCAGCTCCTGCTGGGCAACATCGGCGTCGCCGGTGGCGGCGTCAACGCCCTGCGCGGCGAGTCGAACGTGCAGGGTTCGACCGACCTGGCGCTCTTGTTCCACGATTTGCCCGGCTATCTGGGTGCGCCGCACGATAAGAACCCGGACTACAAAGCCTTCGCCGACAGCATCAACGCGCGCGGCGGCTACTGGTCCAACGGCGGCCGGTTCTTCACCAGCCTGCTGAAAGCCTGGTGGGGCGACAAGGCGACCAAGGACAACAATTACGCCTACGCCTATCTGCCCAAGCGCGACGCAGCCAAGAACTACTCCTGGATTCCGCTGTTCGAGGCGATGTATCAGGGTAAGATCAAGGGACTCTGGATCATGGGCCAGAATCCGGCTATCTGTGGCCCGAACCAGGCCCTCGAACGCGCGGCCATGGCGAAACTGGTGGATGGTCGTCCAGGAGATTTTCGACACCGAGACCTCTGGCTTCTGGAAGAAAGAGGCCGGCGTCAACCCGGCGGACATCAAGACGGAGGTGTTCTTGCTGCCGGCGGCGGCCGCCCAGGAGAAAGAGGGCAGCGTCGTCAACAGCGGGCGTATCATTCAGTGGCGCTCGACCATCGTGCCGCCGCCAGGTGAGGCCAAGACCGACGTGTGGATCATCGACCGCATCTACAAGGCCGTGAAAGCCGTCTACAAGGATTC
>JBBITV010000498.1:0-2959 GCA_037440585.1 Chloroflexota bacterium | reverse complement strand
CAAGTTCCCGCAGGAACCAAATCGCCGTATCCACCCCCTTATAGAAATTGGGTAGGTGGAACTTCTCGTTCGGCGCGTGCAGGTTGTCGTCGGGGAGGCCGAAGCCCATCAGGATCGTGGGGATGCCCAGGAGGCGTTGGAAGTCAGCCACGACGGGGATGGAGCCGCCTTCACGAGTGAAGACCGGGCGCCGGCCGAAAGTGCGCTCGTAGGCAATGGCGGCCGCCTGCATCTCCGGAATGTGCCGGTCGACGATGGCAGCCTCGCCGCTGTGGAGCTTGCGCACCGCCACCCGGACGGTGTTCGGAGCCAGGCGCTCGATGTGCTGGCGGAAGAGCTCTGTGATTTCGTCGGAGGTCTGGTCCGGCACCAGGCGCATGCTGATCTTGGCGCAGGCGTGGGCGGGAAGCACCGTCTTGGCCCCGGCGCCCGTGTAGCCGCCCCAAATGCCGTTGACTTCCAGAGTCGGCCGGGCGCTGATTTGCTCCTTGACCGTGTAGCCGGCTTCACCCCAGGTCTTTTCGATGCCAGCTTCGGCACGGAATTGGGTCTCGTTGAAGGGTACCCGGGCCAGCTCGGCCCGCTCTTCCGGGTCCAGTGGCCGGACTTTGTCGTAGAAACCGGGGATGGTGATGTGGCCCTGGTTGTCTTTCAGCGCGTCGATGATTTCACAGAGGGCCTCGATAGGGTTCTTGATCGCGCCGCCGTAGGAGCCGGAATGCAGGTCGTGGGCGGGGCCCTGGACCTCCACTTCCATGTAGACCAATCCACGCAAGCCGTACACGATGGACGGCTGGTTCGGCGCGATCATGTGGGAATCTGAGATCACGGCCACGTCCGCCTGGAGCAGGTCGCGGTGTGATTCCATAAATGCCGGCAGGTGCAGGCTGCCCACTTCCTCTTCACCTTCTATAATAAATTTGACGTTGGCCGGCAGCTTGCCGCCCGTCCGGAGGTACGCCTCGACCGTTTTCAGGTGGACGAAAAGCTGGCCTTTGTCGTCGGCGGTGCCCCGGCCGAAGAGATCATCGCCGCGTACTTCGGGCTGGAAGGGGTCGCTGCGCCACTCGTCCAGGGGATCGGGCGGTTGAACGTCGTAATGGCCGTAGACCAGCACCGTGGGCTGGCCGGGCGCCTCCAGCCAGTTGCCGTAGATGACGGGATGGCCGGCGGTGGGAAACACCTGGACGTTACGCAGCCCGATCTGCTGCATGTGGCTGGCCAGCCAGGCGGCCGCGCGTTGCATATCGGGCTGGTGGTCGGGCTGGGCACTGATACTGGGGATTTGGAGGAACTGGACGAGCTCCTGGAGAAACTCGTCTCGGTGGGCGTGAGCGTATTGTAGGGCCTGATCGAGCATCGTTGATCTCTCCTTAATGTGTTCACGTTTCACGTTTGACGTTTCACGCATTACGCATCACCAACGGAAAGGATAGACACGTGTCTGACGACTACGGTTTCGGTCTGCCGCGACCCGAGGATTTGCCTCTCGGCGCCGATCCGGCCGACCCGGCCGCCTGCCTTGGCCCGACCGATGTGATGGATGTGGACCACCCGGCGATCCGGGCGGCCGTTGCCGAGTTGACCGCTGGCCTGGTCGCGCCTGAGGACCGGACGCGCGCCCTCTTCAATTTCGTGCGCGACCAGATCGTCTACAACTTCGGGCCTGCCCTGAACAGCCGCGCCGATTGGCTGGCCTCGGCGACGCTGGCGCGCGGAAACGGCTTCTGCCAGCAGAAAGCCACCCTCCTGGCAACCCTGCTCCGAGCTGCTGGCGTCCCCAGCCAGCTTGCTTTCCAGGACATCAAGGACTACAAGCTGCTCGATAGCCGGTTCGCCCCGATGGTCCCAGACGGCATCATTCGCTATCACGGCCTGACTGCTGTCTACCTGAATGGCCGCTGGCTGCGGATCGACCCGACGCTGGACGCCGGCCTGTCGCAGCGGCGGGGCTATCGCCTGGTCGAATTCCGACCTGGCGCGGACGCCCTGCTCCCGGAGACAGACTTGCAGGGCCTGCCCCATTTCGACATTCTGGCCGAGATCGGCCCGTTTCCCAACCTGCCGGTGGCGCTTACCGATGCCGAGTTGCGCGCAGCGCCATATTGGCAGGAGTGGCAGTCGCTTATCACGCGCACGGGCGCGACGATGTAGGGCAGGTGAAACCATGAGCGACCTCCCCAGCCCCAGGGATGCGGCTCGGGCTATCTGGGATTTGAGCCGCGGGAAGATGCAGCACCAGGCAGTCCAGCCACACCCCCTGACACCCTTGCATAAGTTCCTGCGTAACTGGCAGGTGGCCCGGCTGGCCTCCACCCACGCCGACCTGTTATCCAGCCGCGAGTACGGTCCCGCCTGCCGCTTTTTCCTCACCGACATCTACGCTGCCAGGGACTTTTCCAGACGCGACGCCGAGGTGAAAGAGTTCTATGCGTTTCTACTTCCTGGAGCGGGGCTACGAGGCGTGGAAACCGGTCAAGAAGGTGGAGCCGTTTTTAGATAAGATTGAAAGGCGGGAGAAGGAGATCCTGGACCGAATTTATGGGGTCGTGTGAAACGTGAAACGTTTCACGCTTCACACTTCACGCCAGCACCGCCCCCTGACTCCCACTTGTCACCATCCTCACATACCGTGCCAGCCACCCGGTGAGCCCCTCTGGTTGCCTGGGCACCCAGCCCTTGCGTCGCTCCGCTAATATAGCCTCGCTAAGCTCCACATCCAACCGGCGATTCGGAATGTCAATCGAGATGATGTCCCCATCGCGGACCAGGCCGATGGGGCCGCCAGCGGCTGCCTCAGGCGAGACGTGGCCAATGGATCCGCCGCGCGTCGCCCCGCTGAAACGGCCGTCGGTAATCAGAGCCACTTTCTCGCCCAGCCCCATCCCCGCAATGTTTGAGGTGGGCGCGAGCATCTCTTGCATGCCCGGCCCGCCCCGCGGCCCTTCGTAGCGGATGA
>JBBITV010000497.1:0-2995 GCA_037440585.1 Chloroflexota bacterium | reverse complement strand
GGAGTCCGGGGTCTGGAGTCCGGGGTCTGGAGTCCGGGGTCTGGAGTTAATGAAGTAAGATGGCGACGATCAGACGGTACGAATTCGCTTATCGGTGGATTTACGTCCTACCTGCGCAAACGTGCCCAAGAACAGACTCCAGACTCCGGACCAAAAGACTCATGACTCTTCAAGTGCCCCCTGCGCGATTCGAACGCGCGGCCAACGGATTAAAAGTCCGCTGCTCTTCCGGGCTGAGCTAAGGGGGCGCTCACCACAAAGTATAGCATACCCCAGATGGAGGGTCAAACTTCTTCTCAGGAACTTAAAGGAACTCGTAGGAACTCAGAGTTGCTACGCGTTCCTTTGAGTTCCCAGGAATTCTTTCCATGCATTTCGCGCCTTCGCCAAGATGTCCCTTTCGCTCTTATAGCTGGCGCGCTGGATCGCCTCATCGTTCCTTTCACAGCAGCAAATTCACCGGATCCTGCAAAATCCGCTTCACCTCGCCCAGGAACCTCGCCGCCTCCGCCCCGTCGGTGACGCGGTGATCGGCTGAGATCGTCACTTTTATAACATCTGTGATGGCAATCTCGTCCCCGCGCACGACCGGTGTGCGTTTGACGCTGCCTACGGCCAGGATCGCCGCCTGGGGCGGGTTGATGATGGCGATGAATTCCTCCACATCGTACATCCCCAGGTTGCTGATGGTGAATGTGCCGCCCTGTAGCTCCTCCGCTTTCAACCCACCGGACTTGGTGCGGTGGATCAGGTCTCGCGTGCGCCGCGCGATCTCGCCCAGGGATTTGCCGGCTACATCGTGGAGCACCGGGGTGATGAGCCCGTTCTCGACGGCGACGGCAATGGACATGTTCACCTGGTCGTGCAACTCCAGGCCCTGCTCGGTGTAGTAAGCATTGAGCGCCGGGAACTTGCGCAATGCCAACGCCGTCGCCTTGACGACCAGGTCATTGATGGAAATCCTGGCATCCTCTTCCAGCCGTTCGTTGAGCATGTTCCGCAGCTTGAGTGCTTCACCCATATCGATCTCGACGGTAACATAGAAGTGCGGCACCTGTTGCTTGCTCGTCGTCATCGCCCGGCCGATAGCCTGGCGCATGCGGCTGTGGGGCTGGACCTGTACGCCCGGCATCGGAGCGGGAACTGCGGGTGGAGCGGCGGGCCGCGGAGGCACGGCAGGTGCGGGTCGCGGAGGTGGAGTAGGCGGAACCGCACGTGGCGTGGGACGGAAAGCCTCTACGTCATCCCGTGTGATCCGGCCGCCAGGGCCGGTGCCGGTGACCTGGCTGAGATCGATGCCCCGCTCCTGGGCCAGCCGTTTCGCCACCGGTGATGCCTTGATGCGCTCCTGGCTGCGGCCATTGACCTGGGGCGGGCGTGTCATAAGGGGCTGGCGCATCGCCTCGCCTGGAGTGCCCGGAGGCGCCGCGGCTGCTGGTGCCCGCTCCTCGACCTTCTCTCCAGGCGCGCTGATGATAGCGATCGTTCCGCCGACAGGCACCTTCTGTCCAGGCTGAGCAATAATCTTGCTCAGAATGCCAGAATCGAACGCTTCGATCTCGATGTTGACCTTATCGGTCTGGATTTCGGCAATAACCTCACCCCTCTTGACCTCGTCGCCCTCTTTCTTCAGCCAGCGTTCGATGGTACCCTCGGTCATGTCGAAGCCCATCCTGGGCATGAGCACTTCAGTCGCCACGACGTTACTCCTCTACACGTTTAACGTTCAACGTTCAACACGCGGTACACGGCGCGTTTCACGGCTTCCTCGTCTGGGAAAACCTGTCGTTCCAGATTAGCGGCATAGGGCACCGGGACTTCGGCGGCGGCGACCCGCTCGATGGGCGCGTCCAGGTCGTCGAAGGCCTCCTCGTAGATGCGGCTCGCCAGCTCAGCGGTCATCCCGGCGCTGCGCCAGTCCTCGGTTGCCACCACGGCGTGGTTGGTCTTGTGAAACGACTCGAGCACAGGCTGCATATCCAGCGGGCGCAGTGTACGCAGGTCTACCACTTCGACCTCAATCCCCTCGCGTGCCAGCTCGTCGGCGGCTTGCAGGCTCTGGAGCAACATCCGGCCGTAGCTGACAATCGTCACGTGCCGGCCTGGCCGCTTCACCTCGGAGACCCCGATGGGAACAGTATACTCGCCTTCCGGGACCTGGCCGCGCGTGCCGTAGATCAGGCTGTGCTCGATGAACATCACCGGATCCTCGTCGCGGATGGCGCTCTTTAGCAGGCCCTTTGCGTCGTACGGCGTGGCCGGGTAGACCACTTTCAGGCCAGGGACGTGAGCAAACCAGGCCTCAAACGTCTGGGAGTGGGTTGCCGCCAGGCGGCCCCACCCGGCAGCGGTCCGGATCACCAGCGGCACCTTGATCTGGCCATTGAACATGTAGTGCAGTTTGGCCGCGTGGTTGACGATCATGTCCATGGCCGGCAGGGAGAAGTTGATCGTCATCAGCTCGGCCACGGGCCGCAGCCCACCCATCGCCGCGCCGACGCCGCACCCTACGATGACCGATTCGGCGATGGGCGTGTCCTTCACCCGCTTCTCACCGAACTCTTCCAGGAAGCCGGCCGTCACGGCGTACGAGCCGCCATAAGCGCCGATGTCCTCACCCATCAGGAACACCCGCTCGTCGCGGAGCATTTCCTCGCGCAACGCCTGGCGCAACGCTTCGCGATATGTGATCTCAGGCATGGCGGTCCTCCCCTACCGGATGGGCGTAGATATGATCGGTTAACGTGTTCAGGTCCGGCTCCGGGCTCTCTTCGGAGAACTTAACGGCCTCAGCTACGACTTTCTCGACCTCCTGCTCGATCCGCGCGACGTCGGCATCGGTCAGAAGGCCCTCATTCTGCAGATACCGTTGGAAGCTCGGGATCGGGTCCGTCTGTTGAAATTCCTCAACCTCGGCGCGTTGGCGATAGCGGGCCGGATCGGCCATAGAGTGACCGCGGAAGCGGTAGGTCATTGCCTCCAGAAGGGCCGGACC